>JBDSCV010000285.1:0-5696 GCA_039920905.1 Pyrinomonadaceae bacterium | reverse complement strand
GGCAGTATTTTGCATGTTGCGATGAATTGCTATGCGTTTTACAGCTTTGGCAAGATCTTCGAGATGCTCACGAACCGGGCACATCTGGCAATAGTTTTTTTGCTGTCGGCGATCGGCGGCGGCGTTTTGAGTCTGGTCTTTATGCCGCACGGGACATCGGTCGGAGCATCCGGCGGTATCGTCGGGCTGATTGGCTATCTCGCTATTTATGCTTTTCGCCGCCGGCAATTTATCTCACCCGCATTTCGCAAAAGCCTTCTGATAAACATCGGATTTATCCTTGTTTTCGGACTCGTTCTGTACCAAGCAATAGATAATTTTGGACATATTGGCGGACTGCTCACGGGGGCCGTGTATGGCTTGCTCCAAATACCGTCCGACGCACACACTGATCCGCGTGAAGCCGGAACCCCGATGGAAATTGCCGGAATCTCCGCTCTCGGTGTCTATCTTGCGGGATGTGTTTTCAGCATTCTGCTTATTCTCCACATTATTTAGTCCGAAGATTATGCCACGCGTCCGCGTCCACCAACACGTTAATCCGCTTAGTCCATACTATCGAAAGGAGCCGCAGCCGATAGCGTTTGAGCGTGTTTTTTCGCAGCCCGAACTGCCCCTGCATCTTGATATCGGGTGCGCCCGGGGGCGATTTATTTTGCTCATGGCGGAGGCGAATCCGGATTGGAATTTTCTCGGTGTTGAGATCCGAGAACCGCTTGTTATCGAGGCGAATGAGATCGCCGCCGAACAAGGCTTAGAAAATCTGCAGTACGAATTTTGCAACGCGATGATCTGGCTCGACAGGCTGCTCGCGGCTACGCCGGACGGTTTATTGCAAACGGTTACGATCCAGTTTCCCGATCCGTGGTTTAAGAAAAAACACGCAAAGCGGCGGATGGTAAATGCCGAATTAGTCGAGACTGTTGTCAATAGACTGGCAGCCGGCGGACGGATTTTTGTTCAGACGGATATTGAATTTTTAGCGGATGAAATGTTCGGGCTATTTCGAGCCGACAAACGGCTAAATGAGACCGCGATCAAAGAAAATCCGTTTTCGGTAAAGACGGAGCGTGAAAAGGCGGTCGAGGATAAGATTTTGCCAGTGTTTCGTGCGATGTGGCAGAAACCCGACCAATAGGGAGTATTTTTTGGATAACGGCCTTGTCTGAAAGTCGATAGAGTGATGATCTCTACGTGTATTTCGTAAAAACGGGAATTGGAAAGTCCAGCGAACTCTGCGTAAATCTCTGCGTTCTCAGCGTTTAACAGAATTCTAACGTAGAGGCCGCAAAGTCTGACGCGGAGTCCGCTGAGTTTTTAAAGACTTTTCAGACAACCTCTTCCGCCGTTACCACTTTTTCTCTTTCTTAAACCGTTTAATGACCATCTCGCGCCGCAGTCTTGGCAAATGGTCGATAAACAGCTTGCCGTTACAGTGATCGGTTTCGTGCATAAAGGCACGCGCGGCGTAACCCTCGCCTTCACGCTCGAACCATTCGCCAGTTTCATTCTGTGCCCTGAGACGGGCCCTTTGCGGACGAACGACGACGGCCGGGACCTTGCCGAGCGAAAGACAGCCTTCCTGGCTGGATTGCTCGCCTTCGGTAGCGACGATCTCCGGGTTGGCGGCGATCAATTTGACGCCTTCGCAATCCATCACAAATAGACGCAGTTCGAGTCCGATCTGCGGGGCCGCCAACCCGACACCCTCGGCGTCATACATCGTCTCGAACATATCGGCACACAACGCGGCAAGTTCCTTATCAAAAGCCGCGACCGGTTTACCAAGCTCGGCGAGAACTTTTTCGGGATATTCCGTGATCTTTCGGATCGTCATAAACGAGAGCGAGCGTGACTTTATTTATCGTTAACTTTTAATAAGACTTCCGCTTTATATATCATAAAATCCAGTTTTATCAACCAAGACCGTACAAAGCTTTGAATTCAGGGGTTATTATAACTATTCATTCCTTATAGTGAAAGAGATCTGAATGTCCGGCCGCTCGAATTCGGGAGACAAATTTATGATGACCACCTCCTCCTCACGACTTTTTACATGGGGGCAAATGGTTATCTATGCGGTGACATTTGTCGGGGTTGTTATCGTGATGCAGAGGGCGTTGCGGTATGTTTGCGAGAATTGTGTCCCCTTTGACTGTCCATACTACTGGCCGGTAAGTATTTTTAATGTGCGGTTCCCGTCCGTGCGTGATCTGGTTGTCGCCGGGGTTGTTACAATTGCTTTCTTTCTCTTTATACGGTTCTTAGAGGTCAGACGATGTAATATCTGGTTGGTCAGCCTGATGGGAGCTTTGCTCATCGCTGGCCTGACGCTTATTCACGGAATCGATGTTGGGTATTACGCGCCGATTGCCGGTGATGCACAGACGGGCGTGATCATCCCATATTCATTAGATGGTCAAGAGTATTATCACGACGCTCTGAATGTTGCAGATCCGGTTGATTTTTTTCCGTCGTTATAACGAGATCCAGCCCACGCTTCACCGCCACGCACATACCCATCCGCCCGGAGCGGTGCTCACTTTTTATTTTTTGAAGAAATTATTTCAGGATCCGGCAATTATTGCGCTATTTTTCATGCTCGTTGCGACGATCGCGACCGTTTTCTTCTTTCACTGGTTAGTGTGGACGGAAATAAGCGGCGAAACGGTTCGTTATATGGCATTTTTGATTGTGCTGCTGCCAGCGGTTCAAATATATTACCTTGCATCGCTCGACGCGCTAATAACTCCGCTTTTAACCGGCACGCTCTATCTTTTTTGTTTTGGCGCCGGGCGCAAGGCGGTCGTCGGAGCTACGTTGATGCTTACCGGCTCTTTCCTGCTTACCTTTGTGAGTCTCTTTATTTTGCCTGTCTTAATTGGGTGTGATTTGATCGTCAGGCGAAGTGGGAAACGATCTTTCGTCACTATCGGAGGCTGGTTGGCATTCATATTCTCATGTATCTGTTTACGGGTTACGACGCCGTGCAGTCGTTTCGCACGGCCTCGCTTTATGAGAATCCACACGGCTTTATGTTATTTGTGGATCCGGTGAATTATTTATTCACCCGGTTAGAAGATGTCGCCGAGATCATATTCTTTTTCGGACCTTTTCTGCTGATATTATTTGTCCGCGGGTTAAAGGCAAATTTTAGGCTTTGGCCACTCGCGGATTGGCGGCTCCGGCCGTTGAACGTATTAACTGTTTTAGGGTGTGCAACGCTCTTGGGCATGTATGTTTCGGGAGCCTGGCGCACGGGTGAGACCGCCCGGGCATGTGCGTATATCTATCCGTTTCTTTTGTTCCCGGTTGGGCGTTATCTGGAAGAGTTAAAAGCGGGTGCCATTGAGCGTCTGCAACTGGCGGCTCTTGTCTTTATTCAATCAGTCGGAATGCAGACCTTTGGCAATTACTACTGGTAGTTTCTAACGCAAATTAATTCCCGTCATCTTGGAATAACGCCCGAACGAGAATCACGGCGGAAATCCCGCTTTGCGTTAAAGCCTTTTTCCTCACGTGAGAGGCATTCCCAGCAAATCACCGTTTCGACGTTGGTTGGCGAGACAAACGTATTATAGTGATCCTTTTCACGATCACATTCTGAGCATCTTAAGTCCTGCTTTTCTATCATTTTGGGGTCAATTGCTGCTATCATTGTCGTTTTTCCTGCGTCGGAACATTCTTTGCGGGTTAATAACTTTCCGCTGAATACAGTTTAGTTTAGTTCTGTCGGATTCTACAAAACACGTTGCCTATAACGAACGTTCAGAAACTCACCGTTAACGCTAAGTATCCAAATGATAAACCTTTGTCTTACCGCTCTTAAAAACTACCGTGTAAGGATAATCGCTTTCAGTAACCAGATACTCGGCCCGGCATCGCTTGGCAAATTCGTTGATCGCCTCGGTTGTGACTTTATGGTAAAAAGCCGACATCTCTTCGTTTTCGCGTCTGCCTTTTTGGACCGGTGATTCTCCGGCAAGGATCTCCAGCCTTCCATGCCACTCGTGCAAACCGGCGAAAGGCGGGTAACCGGAGCTCACAGCCTGTGCCCGGTGCGCCAGATACCAAAAATCCTGTCGCCACGGCGGGGCTATAACGGTTGCGCCGTTTGGGGTATTCTCGCCCAGCCAGACAAAACTCATTGCGGTGTCATCAGGCTCGAATCGCCATGTCTGATAAGTTTGTACCAACTGGTCGGAAGCCGTCGTCAACGGACTTTGCCCGAACAGCAAACATATGAACCCAACCGCTGCAATCGCTGTCACCGGCGGGGCGAATAATCTTTGCCTGTACGCCTCGGCAAATGCGAAAAAGAAGAACAGCGGGGCAAAAACAGGAAACAGCCGCGTCGGCATAAATCGTAAAAGTTCATATTGTTCAAAGCCGCGTAGGAAAATGCCAAGGTAAAAAATAGGCCCAGCGCCCTTAGAAATGCCGTCAAAACTTTCGCTGCTTTGCCGGTTTGTTGACGTGATAAAACAATAAACAAAACGCCAGTTGTAGATAGATCAAACAGATCTTACTTATCGACCACGAAAATGGATCGAGCAAATTGGGCAGCCCAACAAGGTCGATGAATTTCCATTCTTCGAAGGATGAGGTGTGGGTAATTTCCGATAACAGCGGCAGTACGCCGGGAAGTGCGAAAGCGAAAGTTATGGCCCCGACCGTTAGTAATCTGGTCAAATTCCATCGGCAGAACAGTAATGCCAAACCGGCTGCCAGCCCGCCCCACAACCCGACGGCCGGATGAAAACTCAGGGTCAGTCCTAGTAAAATAGATGGATAAACGACTTTTTCACTCGAGAATCCATCCAGAGCAAATAGTAAACAAATATAGGAAACGCATTTTGCCTCAAAAGTGCCGAAGTTCCATTCGTCTCCCACGATCGACTGTCCGCGGCAGAGCCACAGCAAGATCGAAGCGGTTATCACCCAGAGCGGAATTTCCCAGTGTTTTGCTAAGCGCATCAGCGCAAAAAGCAAAAGGGCCCAGCAATTGATCCGCCCGCTCCAACCGATAAACTCGATCGAGAAAAAGAAGGTTAAGACCCCGAAAAGATGATTGAACAGCCGGTGTTCATTAGCGGGGAAAGGCAAACGTCGCATCATTCAGCAGAAAATTACCGTTGTACGTCGTTATCAAACGCAGCAGATAGGCCTATTCGTTGCCGAAAGGAAGCTTTTTTGCCGACAAGGAAAAAGATTGCACCGAAAAGTAAGACGGAATGTACGAGAAAATTCTCTTTGAAATTGCTAAAAGCTAAATGCTTTGTTCATTTATCAAGTTATAGCGATTCAACTAAATGTGCCACTTTTCTTCAGGTCCGCCAATAAACATCTTCCATAAAAATATGGGCAACCCCGCCGTTGCGGCCTATGCTTAGAAGGTTTTCGATATTTGTTGCCCTCTAAAAATTTGCCGTGCCTGCTCGTAGTCTTTCAAAAAAACGGGATACGAGATCGGCGTCCGCAAAACATTGTAACCGAGATAACGCTCACGCGCATCGGGAATGATCTCAGTTATCGATTCAGGCACATTTGGGCGAGTTCGGTTTCGTCCCTTTCCCAAATCTCATCAACCTTTTCGCAGCCAATGTCGGCCGTTATGATCGTTTTGCTCTCAGGAGCAAGCCACGGCATTGAGAGTGTTGCCTCGGTCAGTCGAAAAAATGGAAAGCGGTCTTCCG
>JBDSCV010000284.1:0-2915 GCA_039920905.1 Pyrinomonadaceae bacterium | reverse complement strand
CCGACTCCTCTTCCGCCGTCCACCAAAACTCATCACCGCATCCATTAAACTTTGCTGATTCCTTTTTTGCATCCCTAATTATACAATCTTCTTCTATATTCTTGAGAGAGGCTTTTCAAAGAACTCTTTTAGTTTTTCACTTTTAACTTCTACTGTCGCCACTCTGGCAGCTCATTCGTCGCTCGCCGAACATAGATCGACGATCCTTTTATCTCAACGACCTCAACTTTATCGCCTTCGATCAGTCCCGCTTCGCCGTCAAGCGGATACGCTGTCCATATCGAGCCAAAAACCTTGACCGCACCTTCGTTAAGAGAACCTTTGCTGGCCGCTGTAACCGTACCGATCTTGCCCGGTAATGAATCGACGCCGGATTTCATCGAGTTTGCGGCACCGTGCGGCAGATAGTGTGCAAAGATGGTCCGCGACATCGCCGTAAGGGCGATTGAGACACCCGCAAAAGCCAAAAATTGCCACCCGAATCCGAGGCCAACATACCCTACGAACGCAGCCGCAAGTGCTCCGAGTCCAAACCAAAACAATACAAAGCCCAACGTAAAGATCTCGGCAATGATCAATCCAACGCCAAGCACTAGCCATAGTATCCAAGCGATCTGATCCATTTCCTCAATATACACGAAACGGGCGGACAAGTCTTTGGTTTTGGGTTTTTGGAATTAGGGTTGCTCTTTTAGTTTTTAGTTCTAACCGACTGCCGATCACCGGCAACTGACAACTGCTTTTAGACGTGTTAATCTCTAAAATCGTGCTGGGGTGGCGGAATTGGTAGACGCCCAGGACTTAAAATCCTGTGCCCTTAGGGGCGTACGGGTTCGATTCCCGTCCCCAGTACCATAAATGTAAGGGATGAGGATGCCTGTTCTTCATCCCTTTTCTATTGGTATGATATTTGCCATCGTAGTCAATGAGGTTACGACGTATGTACACAAAATTATTATTTTCCGCAATTGTCTTGGTGGGGGGCATCGCTGCTGCGCCCGGCCAGCATGCCATGGGTCAGAATCAACGGGTTTTGGCCGATGCTCAGATGGTAACAGGCGATAGATTTTCAATCTCAGTTCGAACACCAAAAGGCGCGAATGTCTATGCCGTTAACCGGCCATCGGCGACCGTTTTAAGGGCCATCGACAAAGGCCTCACGGACCTCCTTGCCGTCGCTAAAAAGAACAGATATCGCAACCGTTTAAACTACAGCGATTACTCTGTCTTTATCGGCCTGGCCGACCGGACGCAGGACAGCACCGGTCAATATTCGCCAGATATTGCGATCGGGGCTGCACAATACGCAGGCAGTATCTATGATCAGGGCGGTTACATTTACGCGGCGGGGATGGTAATCGCCAACGATCCGTGCTCGTTTGTGATAGCTGAACATACTCGCAATTTCGAACGTATAGCAAACGTCAGGTATGAAGGCGAGCATCTCGTGCTCTACCACAATGACCGCCGACGTTATGCCGCAACAGCCGATCACAGCAAAGGCGGAACGCATCCTATTCTTCAGTGAGCCGGTAGCAGTCAGCGATAGGCAATAAGCAATAAGCAATAAGCAATAAGCAATAAGCAATAGGAACGCTTTCCTAAAGCAAATAAACAATTCAGTGCTTACTGCTTATTGCTACTCCCTTCCCATTTCGTGCATCGTGTCACCGAAACGGTTGCCGATGAGATTCGACGAGTCACACAATATTGAAAAAAAATCTCTCGAAGTACAGGCATTTTGGCATTTTGGCGCATCCAAGCCTTAATGGCACGCACATTGCAACTTAACTTCGCGGAAGCGAGCCGTCGCGACGCGAAGATGGAGGTCATTTATGAACCGCTTCGCCACCGTCGTAAAGTTCACGGTTTTATCGCTTTTGATCTTTGCAAATTCAGCAGTCTTATTTGGCCAGCCGGATTCGATCTACCGGTTACCTGCGGGGACGCATATTCGTTTGAAACTGGACGCCGAGATCAATTCAAAGTCGGCTAGCGTTGATGACACGTTTCTCGCGATGGTATCAAAGCCAATTTCGGTTCGCGACACGATTGTTTTACCGGCCGGAGTTGTGGTCGAGGGCCGCGTTTCAGGTGTCGTGCAGGCGGCGGCTGGCGGGCAAAACGGAGATCTCGTACTTGTCTTTGAAAGGCTGAATATATCAAACGATAAGAGGCTTATCGATGGTGCAATGATCGCCCCGATCTTTGCCAAAGCTTCTCGAACGTTTAGCATCCTGAGCATTCTTGGCGGACTGGGTGCCGGGGCCGTAGTCGGAGGCGTTGCTGGTTCGAGCCGTGGCGCGTTGATCGGTGCCGGCGTCGGAGCCGGAATAGGAACCGGCATAACCCTTCTGCGAAAAGGCAAAGATGCAAGGCTCAGAAAAGGTGCGGAAGTTGAGATCGAGTTAAAAAAAGAGGTTGTGCTGCCAGTGCTCGATTATTGAAATTTATAAAGTTTGGTCGTTGGCGAGATCCATACGGCCATCCAAGAAAAAGTCCGATGCGAAGGGGAGAGCGCATCGGGCTTTTTCTATTGAGCTAGGCTATTGCTTCGGCTGCCGAGCTTTCGCGACCATGTCTCTAATCTCGGCGGCAATTGTCGGAGCATGGAACGGGATGCCGTCCTTGATCGTCCACTCGATGCCGCCGGTCTTGGAAACCTTGCCGTCGCGAATCTCTTCAATGCCGGTCGGATACAACACTTTTAGATTTTCGAGCGGATTGGCGTTGACGACTATCAGATCGGCTTTATAACGAACGCGGACACGGCCAAGGTTGTTTTCCTGTCCGAGAATCTTCGCGTTATTGACGGTCGCATGTTGAATGACTTTGAGCGTTTGAAAGCCGGCTTCCTGCTGTAACTCCATCTCGCGTATCAATCCGAAGCCATACATCTGGTAAATAAATCCCGC
>JBDSCV010000283.1:0-7719 GCA_039920905.1 Pyrinomonadaceae bacterium | reverse complement strand
ACGACACTCTTGGTAACTCTGGTTATCTTTTTTGTTGGGGCAGTGTCAGAGGAGACGCTCTTTCGCGGCTATTTATTTCAAACTCTTGCACGGGAACAATTGGTTCCGGTAGCTATCGCCGTAACGTCGCTGCTCTTTGCTTTCGCCCACAATAACAACCCGGACGCCAGTAAGCTCTCGCTGCTGAACACCTTTCTCGCCGGTATCTGGTTTGCCGGTGCCTATCTAAAAACACGCGACCTGTGGTTCCCGCTTGGAATACACCTGATGTGGAATTGGCTGCAAGGCCCGGTATTCGGAATAAACGTGAGTGGAATTGCGGAGTTTAGCCCCGATCCGGTACTGAGAGCCACGGATGTTGGCCCCGCATGGCTTACCGGCGGCAGCTACGGCATCGAAGGCGGCGCTGCGTGTACATTCGCTCTACTCCTTACAATGGCCCTGATCTACATTCTGCCAAACCCAAAGCCCGATGTCGAAATGCTTGCTCTGTCAGAACCACCTGCGATAGCGGGTGGTTGAACTGAAAGAATTCTCAACCACAGATAAACGCGGATAACGCAGATAAGGAGAATGATTCTTTATCTGCGTTATCCGCGTTTATCTGCGGCTAATTTTTCTATGCAATTTGTATCTTAAACGAGATATCCACCGCTCTCGCCGAGTGTGTTAGCCGTCCGACAGAGATCAGATCAACGCCGGCTTCAGCAAACGATCTCACGCGATCAAGGTCCATCCCGCCCGAAGCCTCGATCAGCACCGAAGGGTTCATCCCGCGGGCCATTTGGACCAATTTTGCGGCTTCGTCGGGTGTTTGGTTGTCGAGCATAACGATCTCGGCACCCGCCTCAATGGCTTCGCGAAGCTGCGCCCAATTCGTGATCTCGACCTCGATCTTCTGCAGATGCCCGACGCTGTTTTTTGCCGCATTTACCGCCTCAGTGATGCCGCCGGAGAGTGCAATATGGTTATCTTTGATCAAAACGCCGTCGTCGAGGCCCATCCGGTGATTTTTGCCGCCGCCGACCGTGACCGCGTATTTCTCAAGCATCCTGAGGCCCGGCGTCGTCTTTCGCGTATCCACGATCTGAGCACCCGTTCCTTCGACCGCTTTTACATACTGGCGCGTCAAAGTCGCGATCCCTGACATTCGCTGAATAAGATTGAGCGCGGTGCGCTCACCCACAAGCAGAACATCAGCGTAGCCTTTCAGCGTCGCAAAAACAGTGCTTTCCTCGATCTCATCACCCTCCGCAAACGTGGTTTCCATCTCTCCCCATTCGGGATCGAGATGGAAAAACACCGCCTCGGCAACATCAAGCCCGCATAGGACAAGATATTCTTTCGCAAGAAATCTCCCGACGCCCCGAGTATCCGCCGGCACCGTCGCCGTAGTCGTGATATCTCCGCGCCCGATGTCCTCGGCAAGAAACTCACCAATACTCGCCAATACTTCGCCATTTTCTAACCAATTCATAAAACAATTATACGACGCGGCAACCGCACTCGATCCCAATCAAGATTAGCATCCCGGCTTGTCCGCCTGAGGGCTTTTGGAAACCGGACGATCTTTTCTCAGCCGCTGTTTCCATTCCGAAGTGTTCAACTTTAAAACTGTTGAAGATAATCCTCAGCATTTGCTCTCAACGTCCGCAACTGGCCGATTTCATCCCGCTTGAGCGAGCTGCTTCGATCGCAAATCGTGTCCATTATATGGAATCCCAGTAAACGATAACTTTCAAATTGCGATTCGCTGTACATCTGGTCACCTGTCGATTCGTGAGGAAACTTCGGCGATCTCGTTTTGTAGTTCGATATATCGATAGGCTCGTCGCTCGTCAGCGTCGGTTTCAAATAGATAAGAACGCCGTCGGTCGCCGCATCGCCGTCCACGTCAGTGTATCCGACCGTTCCTATCGCACAATAACGCTTCTGCGACGGACACTGGTCTCTCTCGAAGGTGATCGATACGCCCATATCAACTCTTATCTTGTGGATCGCCGTCGCCAGGTCCGAATATGAATATGTCCCATCGGCGCCGCTATCGCAAACCACGATGAACTTGCATCTACGAAGTACCATTTCATAAAGCCCCAGATTTTCAAAATGCCCGCCGTCCGATAGATAAACGAACGGGTTTGTGTCGCCTGTTCGTCCGAGAGCTTCGTTCGCCATCGGCAGCGGAGCGAAATCCGGTGCGTTCTTTCTATAGGTATTACGCCCGCCACGGCCGGGATTTCCGAGCCACCAGCCAAGACGAATATTAAACAATGCCATTAACGCGGAGACGGGAGCAGACTGCGTAAAGTATCCCATATTAGGGCTGGCGGCAGCACCTGAGATGGCTATAGCGGTTCCCAATGAGATCGGCCTGCCGAGCTTGTCCGCTCCATAAAGCTTGCTCGAACGGTAGTTGCCGGTGCCTTCGCCCATATTCGAACTTCCGCAATGAAACGGTGTGACGGTAAATGATTCAGCCTTGCGGTTCTGCCATCTTAGATTTGTGCTATTTGCCAGATTGAGAGCTATATTAATGACGTGAAACGGCCTTTGCCCGCCGAGTGACACCATCGAAAAATTGTCGTTTTCGTCCATATTGGTAAAACTGTTAGCCGACGCTAGGCGCTCAAGTCCACGCGACGCTCCGAGATAAGCACGGATGATACGGTCGCGGTAAATCGCATGCAGCGAAAATTTATTAATGTTCACCCAAAACCCCATGAACAAACCAACTACCGCGAAGCATGCCATCCAAAGCAGCAACGCGATCACCGATTCGCCCTGTTCGTGGTTTAAAATGTTTAGGTACGTCACTCGATTTCCGACCTCGATCATTAATGCAGCTGTTGCCCAGACCAATCCCACAACCAAACACGCGACAAAGAGCGGAGCGGCGACGATCGGCAGCAGCACAAAAATTCGGCTGCGGGTATGTTGTCCGGCCGGCTTATCGTCCGTCGAGGATCTTGCAAAGAAACCGAAAAGCAATGTGATGACGCCGGCGATGCCGCCCACGGACGCGATTAGCGGGCTCCACCAATTAAAGCTCGAGGGTAGCATATCGATCACATATCGCGTCGACAAAATGAGGCCAAAAAATACTGTCCATCCGACGGCGATCATTAACAGCCACGCACCCGCCCGTGAGAGCCATTCGCGGTCTTCGTCATCGAGCAACTTGCTTCCGATACCGACGAATAAAGTTCCTGAAAGTAGATAGATCAGCAGAAAAATAGGTACGGCGAATACCGTATAAAGATGCGCAAATTGCTCATTCTCGATGCCGGCTGATGCGGCCGCACCGCCGCTCATATTCTCATTCAAAGTCTGGGCTCCGCGGCTGATGGCATACATTAGTAGGCCGCCAAGCGTCGCCGCCAGATAAGAAATGCTAAATTCCGACGCGAGGCTCTCGACGGCCTTCGGTCTGTCGGATTTCTGGCTCTTAACCCAAACGTAAATCCGCGCCGGAACAAATCCGGCAATAAACACCAGTTCGGCCCACGAAACCATGCCGAAGATAAGGGCATTTTTTTGGAACCAGGTATTTTGCAGGACAGAGGAAGCGATGCAGGCGACGAAAAGCAGCGACGAGAACCAGACGTCCCAGCCGCGTTCTGCCCGCTGCTGACGGCGGTAGATCAGGTTTAATACAAGCGCCGCGACAAAAAATCCGACGACGATAAAGTATATAGGTTGAAACAGTTTGTGATCAGTGATAAATGCCATCAGGTTGCGAAGCGTATAAAGCCTCTCACCGTGCATGCCCCACGACCAATACGTCGTCGCCCCGATCGCAAAAACGAGCATCGGCAGCACGCACAGGGCGACAACCTTTGGCTCGACGGAGCGCAGCATTCCGATATCGTCGGGCCGGTATTTCTGATCGAACCACGAACCTTTTTTCAAAAGGCGGCTCACGCTCGGACGAAAGATCGTCGAGGCAAATGTGGCAACGACGCCGCACGCGACCGCCACGCTCATAACGATGGTTGCCGTCCACGAGAAATCAGTGCCGACCCAATCGTCGCCATTACGAATGATCTCGGTTAATATCTGCGGGATCAGACAGATCATGGCGGCGAGCGGGATCACGACCGTCCAGTTCAGGAGCAGGTTTCGCAGAAAGGTGCCGATGAGCGCCCACGTATCCGCCGAGCCGAGGCCTAAACGTGGGCTGAGAAAATTGCTGTAGGAACGCAAATATGTGACCTGCGGCGGTTCGGGTTCGCCGACCTCACGGCTCGCGATCATTTTTTGAACGCCCGAGACTTTATGTCGACCGTCTTTATCGGTCGTGCGGCGGATCCATGCTGACAGCCAGCTGCCGATATATCCGCCGCCCGATACAGTCGATAAATAATCGAATTTATCCAGCATCCCGAATTTTGCCAAAGCCTGGATCACGCCGAGCGAGAATGTTGCGCTTCTGATGCCGCCGCCCGACAGGCAAAGTGCGGCGATCGGTACTGAATCGCCGGCGCCGTCTCTTCGTTCGTGAACGGCGGTGCGAATATCTCTCAGCGTATCGCTTCTAAATTCCGCCCGCTGCTCTGCCCCGTCAAGGCCTTTCCACCGGGCTTTTGCCAGTTTTTCCGCGATCCGTCTGACAGCTGAGCGTCTGATCCGCAGCACGACCTTTTCATCGAGCAGATCTAGTTCCTCATATTCCTTAAGCAAAACCTGGTAGAGCAGCTTCATGCTTTTGAAATACTCGGTAAACAAAGCGTAATGCACATAAAAGCTGGCGACGCGGTCGGCCTCGAAAGGCGGCGAAATTTTTGACGACGAATACCGTTTCTCGACGATCTTGGTAATATCCGGCAACATATCCGCGAGCATTTCGCTCAGAACAACCTGCTTTTCCTCGCCCTCGACGATCACCTGAAAGTCGATAAACTCTTTCTCGAAATCATCGGCCTCTTTCTGTTTTTCCTCGGCAGTCTTTGAGGATTTCGGCGGCGGATTTTTATAACGCTGCAGCAGCTCGTTTGCCTTCCTTTTAAGCTTTTCCTGAGCTCCCAGACAAAGCACCGCGTCGATCGGCACGTCAGTTACTTTTTTGTCGCGGGCATTTTTCTTGAGATATTGGACAGAATCTTCGATGGCGTCGCGGATCACCTTATCGACCATTCGCTCAGAAGGTTTTTGCTCTGTAATCGTCTTTCTCGCAAGCTCAATAACCTCGTCGAGCTTTGCCTGCTGCACATTTTTATGCAGTCCGGCCCAGCCGCGAACGTTATCGAAGCGTTCGGCAAATTTACGCTTGCCGTCGCTGCCGAACGAATTGATGTCGTTCATCAACTCGACGAGATCGGTCGTCAGCGAGAGCTCATAAGTGCGCAGCACATCGCCGGTTTCTTCGACAGCCATCGCCGATTCGACTTCGCTTTCGGTTTCTTTGTCGTTTTTCATACGGGGAGTCCGGGCAACGGCCCGCCGTCTATTTTACACGTGCCTGCAGCAGTTTTTCGCGGATAAACGTCGTGGTTTCGACGAGCGTACCGCCATCGAACTTTGGTTACGTGCTGAATATCCAGTGCGATTTCTGCAACACGACGGCGTCCATATTCTCGACCCGGTTAAAATAATCCCGCGACGTGAGAGGCGTAACCTGCGCCGCGATACAGGGCGCAAAACTCACCCCCAGCCCGATAGACAGAATACCCGCAACCGCTAACCTTTTCATAACTTCAAATCCTCCAGTCTGTATTGATTTGATTATCAACCCAAAGTCGAATTCCAGCAAGGTCGTTGGGCTTCGCTGTTCTTACGACGCAAAAATGGTCACGGGCGGCATCTTTGAGGGTTGGCCGACGAAGTTGTTCTTTTTAAGAAAAAGCAGCGGATATGGCCACCCTCCGGGACGCCTATCACGGCGGGCTGTATATAGATCGTTTCGGGCAAACTGGTCCGGAACGCCACGGTTCCTCGCCCCTCCGCCGATATTCGACCCGCCGAAATGCCTTGATAACCTTTATTTTATCGGAGCTTCGATCTTGATCTTCGGATCGTATTCGAATTCGGTCGTAATATCACCGCGCCCGATGTCCTCGGCCAGAAACTCACCGATACTCGCCAACACTTCCCCATTTTCCAGCCAGTTCATAATCTTATTTCATCGGAGGTTCGATATTAATATCTTTCGGATCGTATCCATAAGTTCTTCGGGGGCGTGACCTGAGCCGACGATACCACAGCAACAAAAACAATCGGTAACAATAAAGCCGCAAAACGTCATAAACTACTTCATCGGGGCCTCAACTTTGATGTTGGGATCGTAGTCGTAGGTGGAAACACTTCGAAGAGTTTCGGTTCTCGGGAACAATTTGCCTTCGACTAACTCTTGACGGTAAACCAAACCATCTTGCCCAACCCACATTCGAACTTCCTGAAACGTCAATTCCTTACCCTTATCAAGTACGAAAAAGGCCTCGAATATCTGGGTTGAGATACCATTAAGAAAAACTGATTCTACTGAGTATTGCTTGCCGGGGGGCGGCGAACTTAACCCTCCGCCCATCACTAATCGCCCAAACGGGTTATCACTTTCCTTTCTCCATGCTTTACCGTTCTCGCGAATGTACATTACGTCATTCACGTTGATCTTATCGATTTCTGTAATCTTGTCACCCTCTGTAGTTTTACTATAAAAACGATTCCCGCCGGAGATAACAGATTCCGAGATAGTTTCAACAGTTTTCATCAAGACCCCACCGACAAATGTCTCTTCGATTCCCTTATTTCGCCGTGTCAATTCCTGTGACTTGGCGGGCGGCGGAAGAGTGCCTTCGGAATATTCACTAAGAGTAAGTAGTTTCCGCTGAGCGGGAGTTTCGTGGAAACTTAGGGCAATAATTACTACCGCTAAGGTCACCAATAGACTGTTTTTGCATTTCATTTAAGCCAAAGCCTCCAGATTGTTATTCAGCGTTTCTATTTGATGCGCCAACTCGGCCGAGCGTTCGCGCAGAGGCGCAACCTTTTCCGCCGGGGCGCGTTCGACAAAATTGGTATTTGAGAGCTGGCCGTCGAGGCGGGTTTTCTCCTCGGTGAGCTTGGCGATCTGGTTCGCGAGCCGCGCACGCTCGACATCGAAGTCGATAAGGCCTTCGAGAGGAACGGCGATGCGCGCATCGTTTGTCACGGCCTTTGCCGAGACGCGCGGAACGTCTAAAGCGTCGCCGACCACCAGCTTTTCGGCCTTTGCGAGTTTTAGAATCTGCGCTTCGTTGGCGCGGAGGATATTCTGGATCGCCGTAGTCGCCGCGATATGCACGTTGAATTTGATAGTCGAAGGGATATTCATCTCCGCCCGAATGTTGCGCACCTTTTTGATGACATCTATCACAGCCGACATCTCGCTCTCGGCCGCTTCGTCGATCATTCCAGCATCGCCTTTCGGAAAATCGGCCAACATGATCGACTTTTCGGCGTTGGCATAAGCCGGACTGTGCAGTTCCGATGATGTCCCCGGCAGTTGCTGCCACAATTCCTCCGTCAGATACGGCATGAAGGGGTGCAGCATCCGCAGGGCTTGCTCGATGATCGTTCCGATCCGAGTACTCGACCCCACGTCGCCCGCCGTTATATCATCCTTCTTTAGTTCAATGTACCAATCGCAAAAATCATCCCAAAAGAAATGGTAAAGCAGCGAAACAGCTTCGTGAAACTGGTATGTTTCGAGCGCACGATTTACGGCAGCGGCGGTTTTATTCA
>JBDSCV010000282.1:0-9214 GCA_039920905.1 Pyrinomonadaceae bacterium | reverse complement strand
CCGACTCCTCTTCCGCCGTCCACCAAAACTCATCACCGCATCCATTAAACTTTGCTGATTCCTTTTTTGCATCCCTAATTATACAATCTTCTTCTATATTCTTGAGAGAGGCTTTTCAAAGAACTCTAGTAGTGTAAAGGATATGTGATGAACTTCAAACAATTTTATCTCGGATGTCTGTCGCATGCGTCGTATTATTTCGGTTCCGAAGGCGCGGCCGCGATCATTGATCCTCAGCGGGACGTGCAGCAGTATATCGATGAAGCCGCCGCGAACGGACAGACGATCAAATACGTTATCGAGACGCACTCGCACGCCGATTTTGTCAGCGGGCATCTTGAGCTTGCCGCAAAGACTCGTGCCGAGATCGTGTACGGGCAGCGTGCAAATACGCAGTTTCCGACCCACAAAGTAAAAGACGGTGATGAACTAAGCGTCGGTGCCGTCACGCTGCGTTTTTTTGAGACGCCGGGCCACACATCCGAAGGGATCACGATCCTTGCCACTGATACCGAGAATCCCAGCGAACCGCCTAAACTTTTTACCGGCGACACACTTTTTATCGGCGATGTTGGTCGGCCCGATCTGATCGGTTCAAAAGGCTTTACAGCGGACGAAATGGCGGGAATGCTTTACGATTCGCTCCACCACAAGATTTTGCCAATGCCGGATGAAACAGAAGTTTATCCGGCGCATGGTGCGGGTTCACTGTGCGGTAAATCATTATCCAAGGAAACGTGGTCGACGCTCGGCGAGCAGCGAAAATTCAATTACGCGCTCCAGCCGATGAGTAAAGACGAATTTGTTAAGATCGTCGCGTGCGACCAGCCGGACGTGCCGATGTATTTCCCAAAAAGCGCCGCCAAGAATCTCGAAGGTTCCGCGGCGTTGGCCGAACTTGCAAAACCGCATGAGCTGTCTTCAGAAGAAATAAACCGCTTCGACGGAGTGGTGGTTGATGTCCGGCAAAATGAGAAGTATGGCGAACGCCATGTTCCAAGCTCAATAAACATCGGTCTTGGCGGCCAATTTGCTTCCTGGGCCGGAACGCTCATTCCTATTGGAACACCATTGGCGACAGTGGCTGAAACACAAGATCAAGTCGACGAGGCCGTCATGCGTCTGGCGCGAGTCGGCCACGAAACCGTGACTGGCTATATTCTCATCGGGAACTATAAAGGCGAGACGAAAACGGTCGAACAAGTATCGGTCGAACAGGTCAATGAATTGACGCAGACCGAGAAATGCTTGCAATTCATCGATGTCCGCCGCCCCGCCGAGCACAATGCGGGAGCCGCCCTCCGGACGTCAAACTTTTCGCTGGATAAGCTCGCAAATGATGTCGATAAACTTGATCCGGATTTGCCGACTTATGTGATCTGTCAGGGCGGCTACCGCTCAAGCATAGGCACCAGCATATTGGAAAACGCGGGATTTAAGAAAGTCTATAACGTAACCGGCGGCACGGCGGCTTGGATTGCAGCAAATTTACCGAGCGAATCGGCACCCGAAATCGCAGGTTGACAATGTCAGTTCCGATATATCAGTTATCATTATTCCAAAATGTCAGACGCAACAACACAAGAAACACGGACACGCATAGAAACCGACTCGATCGGGGAGATCGCGGTCGAGAGCGATAAGTATTGGGGGGCGCAGACTCAGCGGTCGCTGCTGCATTTTAACATCGGATTTGATGTGATGCCGCGCGAGGTTATCCGGGCGCTTGGCATACTCAAAAAGACGGCGGCGATCGTTAATAATGATCTTGGAAAGCTGCTGGACGACAAACTGGCTCTCATTATTCAGGCGGCGGACGAGGTGATCGAGGGCAAATTGGACGCGCATTTTCCGCTTCGGGTCTGGCAGACCGGCTCTGGCACCCAGACCAACATGAACGCCAACGAGGTCATTTCAAACCGCGCAATCGAGATTGCCGGCGGCGAGATGGGGTCGAAAACGCCCGTTCATCCGAACGACGACGTCAACAAATCGCAGTCGTCAAATGACACATTTCCAACCGCGATGTATATCGCGGCTGCTGAGAGAATGACGGCTCTCATCCCCGAAGTTCAGAAAGTTTACGACGCGATCGACGCCAAAGCAAAGGAATACGCCGATGTCGTGAAGATAGGCCGCACACATTTACAGGACGCGACGCCGATGACCGTCGGGCAGGAATTTGGCGGCTGGGCGAACCTCGTCGCGCGCGACATTGATCGTTTGCGGATGGTGTTGCCGGGTCTGATGGATCTCGCCATCGGCGGCACAGCGGTTGGGACGGGACTCAATGCACATCCCGAATTTGCCGAACGTGCGGCGGCGAAAATCGCCGAATTGACTGGATTACCGTTCAAATCGCACCCAGATAAATTTGCCGCTTTGTCGGCTCATGACGAAGTCGTTTTTGCGTCCGGCGGCCTCAAAACGCTCGCGGGAAGCTTGATGAAGATCGCCAACGACATCCGCTGGCTGGCCTCGGGGCCGCGTTGCGGCGTAGGGGAAATTTCGCTGCCGGAGAATGAGCCGGGAAGTTCGATCATGCCCGGCAAGGTCAATCCGACTCAATCGGAAGCGATGACGATGGTCGCGGTACAGGTTTTTGGCAACGACGCGGCCATTGGTTTTGCGGGTTCGCAGGGCAACTTTGAGCTCAACGTCTTTAAGCCGGTGATGATCCACAATTTTCTCCATTCCGTGCGGCTCATCCATGACGCGTGTCACGGATTTGTCGATTACTGCATCAAAGGCATCGAGCTAAACCGCGACCAAATCGACCATTACCTGCGAAACTCTCTGATGCTCGTGACGGCGTTAAATCAGCACATCGGATATGACAACGCCGCCAAGATCGCAAAAAATGCGCACAAGAAGGGAATTTCACTTAAAGAATCTGCGGTGCAGCTTGAGCTACTCACGGCGGAGAAGTTTGACGAATTGGTGGTTGCCGAGGATATGACACATCCATAAAAACAGAAAACGGTAAACGGATAACTAAAAACTGAAAATGAAAAAACTTACCATCACTCTAGTTCTGCTCTTTGCAACATCGGTTTTTGCCCAAAAGACCTTTGACCTGAAAGATGCGTCGAAGTATTTTGACATCAAGGTCAAGGTCGCGAAATGTGACGATTTGTATTGCGAGGGAAAGGCGATTTTCTTTTTTTACAAAAAGGGCGGCACGACGCCTTATCAGGTGATCAGCCTGCCGGATACTTCGATCCAGCTTGTCGAAGGCGGCGATGCTCTCGTCAATACGACGATGCTTTACGACAAACAGAGCGTTGTCGATGTCGGTGATTTTAACTTTGACGGAATGGAAGACGTGGCGCTTTGCAACGGAAATAACGGCTCATACGGCGGGCCTTCGTACAATATTTATCTCTCGTCCAAAGTGGCGAAGAAGTTTGTACTCGACCCGTCGTTTACAAAGCTCGCCGGCCATCTCGGTATGTTCACCGTCGACAAAGATAAAAAGATCCTCGAAATATTCGACAAAAGCGGCTGCTGCTGGCACATCACCGAGCGTTACGATGTCGTCGCCGGCCGTCCCCGAAAGATATTTGAAATGGTCGAAGATGCAACAAACCCCTCGAGCAATAAAGTTGAGATCACTACCAAAACATTAATCAACGGAAAGTGGAAAAAGACGGTCAGGTATGCAAAGCGTGAGGAATAGTTAGAAACTTCCCGTTTCAGCCGGTCGGAAATAAAACAAAAAATAGACGGCCAAAATTATCAAGGCGGCGGCGATGACTCCGATGAGGCCGATTATGAACAGAAAGTTTTTGGCACAGCCCCGCGATTTTGGCTTATAAACTGGCATTTCGTCGGTGATCGCTATTGCGATCTCGTCGGAAATATCGGATGACGGTTCTGCAGGTTCGTCGGTGTTTGCGGCCTCCGTTTCGTATTCGTCGCCCTCAAAAACAGCGACCGGGCTTTTTGGTGTGTTGCCCTCCGAGGTGCGAAAGACTGGTTCCGGCATCGACCATTCGCCATCGGGCACAATGATACTATCGGCAGTCTTATTGATCGGTTCTGGTTCGTCGCTCATCGTTTTTTGCGAGAAAACAAACCCCTTATTTTTGAATATCCAAAACGTCCGAACGTGTAATTATAGCAGTAATTCGCTTAAAATCCTCAATTAAAACCGCCGGGTGACGCTGCAATTTGGCCTTAATATCGACCAGGCTCGTGTCGACTTCGAGCACCGGAAAGCTCTTGTCCATAATCTCGCTGACCTTGGCGTCGAGCAGGTCACGGTTCTCCAAAAGCCTGGTCAAAACACCGCTTTCGCGAAGGCTGCCGACCGAGAGGTTGTTTTCGAGCACCGGTAACTGCGTGACGCTGCTCTCATTCATCTTCGCCAGAGCATCGCTCACCAGGTCGTCGGGCGACACGAATATCAACTCAGCAGGAGCAACGGAATTTTTTGTCTCGGCGATCAGGCCGGCGGTGATCCGCTGGGGTTCGAGCAGCAATTTTTCCTTCATCCACTCGTCCGAGTGGAATTTCGACAGGTAATGCTCGCCCGTATCGCAAACGATAAATACCACTAAGGCGTCTTCGTCGAGGTCTTTCGCGACCTTTAGAGCGGCCGCAAAGATAGTTCCGGTCGAGCCGCCGCAAAAAATGCCCTCGCGACGCGACAATTGGCGTGCGTAATCGAACGAATCGCGATCCGTAATATTGATGATCTCGTCGATGATGCTCAGATCGGCGTTGCCGACCGGCAGGTTTTGGCCGATGCCCTCGACCAGATATGGCGTAGCTTCGGGAACATGGCCCGATTCTTTGTAAGTCTTAAAGATCGAGCCATACGGATCGGCGCCGATGATCTTGATGTTCGGATTCATCTCCTTGAGGTATCGGCTCGTGCCGCTGATCGTGCCGCCCGTGCCGATGCTCGACACAAAATGCGTGATCTTGCCGTCCGTGTCATTCCATATTTCGGGCCCGGTCGTGCGGTAATGAGCCGCCGGATTCTGCGGGTGATTGTACTGGTCGGGATAAAAGGAGTTTGGCGTTTCCTCAGAGATCCGCCGGGCTGTCGAGACATAGTGGTCGGGTGTTCCCGGCTTTGCCGCCGCCGGACAGATGACAATATCGGCACCCAAACCCTTGAGATAACGCACCTTCTCGACCGAGGCTTTTTCGGTCAGAACAAAGATGCATTTATATCCGCGAACCGCGGCGACCAGAGCGAGACCGATGCCCGTATTTCCTGATGTCGCCTCGATGATCGTTCCGCCTTTCTTCAAAACGCCATCGCGTTCGGCCCAGTCGATCATCGAAATTCCGATACGGTCCTTGACCGAATAACCGGGATTTAGGCTCTCCATTTTGGCATAGATCGGGGCCTTTATCTTGTGCTGCTTTGTGATGTGGTTAATGCGTACAAGCGGCGTGTTGCCGATCAGACCGAGTATGTCGTTATAAAGTTTCATGGATCAAAGATATCGTAAAGATTGAATAAATAAGTTTATGCGGAAACCCGTTTTGAGGCAAGAATGGCCGTTATCGCCGCGCTTTTTAAGCGCGACGCCAAGAGGTTTTCCGGGTCATTTGTTATTAACGCCCCGATTCCGAGCTTTGAACACCGTGCTAGCCACTTCGGATCATCGGCGGTCCAGATCGTGACTGGCATTTGGGATTCTGCTGCAAGTGAGACGAGTCTGCGTGTGACGAGCGAATGATGGAGCGATATCTCATCGGCGCCGAATTCGCGGGCAATCGCAATAATATGGTTTCGGCGGCGGAGGAAATCCATGATCTGCGGTGCGAAAAGGGCCGCTGTTTTCACCTCAGGCAAATGGTGTCGAACCTCCGGAATGGCGGCTAGTTTAAAACTCTTTACAATGACCTGCGAAAGCAGCGGTGAATCGCGGATGACATCGCAGACTGCTTTCGCGAGTGGCTTAAAATCGCTGTCGCCGCATTTTAGCTCGATATAGATCAAGCCATTGAAGCCTTTCAAAAGTTTTAAAACCTGTGCCAGCGTCGGCACTGTTTCTTTGGCAAAATCAGGGTTGGCTTTTTTGGGAAATTTTTTATTAAACCCCGAGCCGACATCTATCTTGCCAAGCTGACGGGCAGTCAAGTCAGCGACCTTTTCGCTGCGAAGGCCAGTCCGGTTCAGATCGGCGTCGTGAATAACGACTGGCACTCCGTCGCTGGACAACTGCACGTCAAATTCCACACCGTCCGCCCCCACATCGAGGGCCAATTGAAAGGCGGCAACGGTATTTTCAGGCGCCTGAGCGCATGCTCCGCGGTGTCCGATGATCAATGGAGTTTGTTTCACTTTTGACGCGCCCCACTTTGGCCCACATGCCTCACATGCCTCACATGCCCCACCTGCCCGGGGTGGGGCACTATTTTTTCTCAAGCAAAAAGATCTTTTTTGACCATCCGATCGGTTCGGTGATCGGGAATTTATAATCCCCGACAAAATCAAAATATTTTCCGGCGGCCTCGCGAACGCTGTCCAAAGGATGGATCTTAAAGTTGTAGAGCAGTTCCAGAACCGAGCCGACGACAGATGGTTTTATGGGCACCAGAACGAGCCGTGCGCCTTTTTTCATCACACGGGCTAACTCACATAAGCCCTCGTTCAGCGGCGTATATTCCAGCACACCGCAGGTCATCAGCAGGTCAAATGTGCCGTCGGCAAATGGCATCTGGAGCACATTGCCCTGAATAAGATCGTTTCGGAGCGCGAGGCGGCGCCGCTGTTTGAATTCGTCATGGGCGACCTGAAGAGATTTGAAAGAAAGGTCGATCGCCTCGATCCGTTTCGGACGATAGCCGGCCTCCTGGAACGCAAGTGTTAAAAGGCCTGTCCCGCATCCGGCATCGAGAACCAGCGAATCCGGCCCGAGATGCAGATCGAGCGATCTCAGGTATTTTGCGACCGACGACCGATAACCGTTGATCTTCATCGCCAGTTTTTGCACATCGGCGATGCGGTCGTAGAGTTCCTGTGTTTTGGCTTTTACGGTCGCACCGTTTTTTGGCATGAGATCATTTTTCAGACAGAAGTTTGATGATCGTTCCGCGAAGCTGTTCGAGCCGCGTCGGACTCGTTCCCGATTCAATGTAACGTATCACGCCTTTTCTGTCTATCAAAACCGCCGTCGGGAGCGCCGTTGCCCCATAAAGTATCTGCCCGCTTTGATCCTTGCCAACAACGAGATTGTACGGAAGCCGTTCCCGGTACCTGAAATTTTTTAGATAATTGATCTCATTTTGATTGTCGGTGGGCAGGCCGTTTATGACACCGTAATATCGCGTTACACCAAGTATCTCAAACCCGTCGGACGCGAAATCCTGACTCCACTCGATCAATGATGGAAATGCCTCGAAGCACGGGCCGCACCAAGTGGCCCAGAAATCGAGCAGCACAACCTTGCCTTTGAGATTTGCAAAAGTCTTTTGCTCGCCCGGAAACCATTGGTCGATCGACGGTAATTCCGGGGCGGTGTCGCCGAGCAGCTTGTACTGCTTTTCACGCTTTTTTAGACGCGAGATCACCTCAGACTGTGCGGTCCTTACGCTAAAATCTTTTTCGGCGGTTTTTAAAGAAGTCTCGTAAAATTCCAGCGCCAAAGGTTTGCGCCCGGTTTCGATCAAATACTTAATTTTCTGATCGACGACGTAGTAGTAAAAACTGGGCGACTCCGTTTCGGCGGCCGTGACTCGCATGTCGTCAAGGGCATCTTCCGCACTTTTGGTGTTTCCGGCATCGCGAAATGCTTCGTAAAGCAGCGTTCCTGCATCCAGGATTTCATCAAGCCCGCGTGCGCGCGATGACGCATCTTTGAGCAACGCTTTCGACGCGTTGTAGCCCGCACTTGCGTGCGGGGCCATCTTAACAAAGTCTTTTTGAGCTTGATACGCCTTGGCAATTTCGCCTTCCATTCGGGAACGCTCAGTCATTTTGCCGGGCTGGGTTCTGAGATATTCGGTGAGCAGCGTTTCGGCATCGTCCAGCTTTTTCTGCTTTGCCAAAACGACGACAATAATTGAGCGGGCTGTCTGACGTCGAACGGTGTGGGCACCGTCAGTTGCGACAAATTTACTTAAATATTCGACGGTGCCGTTGAGATTTTCCGCGATCCAGTACAGCATGCCGAGATAGAAAAGCTCATCGCCCGCCAGATCTTTGCGGCCGGTTGCGAGCGACGCGTATTTCGCGGCAAGCTGCCGCTGTTCAAGCTTTGTCTGAGTAAAAAGCCGTTCGCTAAACGGAATTTTTTTCGAGTCGAAGTTTGCAGCTTTTGCACGGATATAACCGTTCGCTTCATCAAACATTTGCTTGACGCTAAGGTCGGCAACCGGACTAGTCGAGGTTGTTTCCGTTTGACGCGACGCGGTCATCCGGCCGGATTGGCCAAATGCGCCGAGACTGGAGAAAAGGATAAAAACTAAAGTTAAGAAACGCATAGAGGGAAGTTATTCTATTTGCCAGTGCCGGCACTGCGAAGCCGGAAACGATCGGGGCCAAAAATCTCAAAATAGCCGGAAACTTTTTCGCTTACCAAATTGTCCGAGACAATTTTTGCCGTTAACGGCGCCAGCAAAATTCCGTTGCGATAGTGAGCGGTCGCTATCGTCAGTCCATCGAGTCCCGCGATCTCGCCCAATACGGGTAATCCGTCCACTGCAAATGGGCGAAGGCCGGACCAGTGGTCGGATACCTGCAAACGGGCCGTGCTTGGTGCGATCTCGCTTGCGATCTGCCGTAAGCTGGCCGCCGCTGATTCGGTGACGGACTTGTCAAACCCGCTGTTCTCACTCGTAGATCCGGCCAAAATCCGCCCGTCCGCTCTTGGAACAATATAACCGCGACGACTGTAGATCACATGTTCGAAAAGCCTTTGTGCCGAACGAAAAGCGACGATCTGCCCGCGCACCGGCTCGATCTTTACCGGAAGTTCCGTCAACCCAAGTTTGATGAGCGATGTCCACGCACCGGTTGCAAGCACGGTCTTGTCTGCGGTGATCGCTTCAGTTTGGGTTTCTGCTCCGATGACCCGGCCGTCGTCAACCGTGAGCCGTTCGGCCCGTGCATTTTCGAGTATCTCAATGCTGTTTATCTCGGCGTAACGCTTTAACGCGGCAAGTAATTTGCGATTCTCGACCTGCCAATCGTTCGGAAAAAATAGGGCTCCGCGAACATCCGGCGAGATAAAAGGCTCGGCTTGCCGGG
>JBDSCV010000281.1:0-5684 GCA_039920905.1 Pyrinomonadaceae bacterium | reverse complement strand
TTGACCGCAAAACATTCATCGCAACCGTCTTATTCTGAAGCTGCGAACGCTGATTCTGACAAGTTACCACAATTCCGCTCGGAAGATGCGTAATTCTTACTGCGCTGTCGGTGACATTTACATGCTGCCCGCCAGCACCGGACGATCTATAAGTATCTATCCGAAGATCTTTGTCGTCAATGTTCACCTCGATCGTCTCGTCGATCTCAGGCGAGACAAACAGCGATGCGAACGAAGTCTCGCGGCTCCCACCAGAGTTGAACGGCGAGATACGCACCAGCCGATGAACACCCGCCTCGGCCGAAAGCAGTCCGTAGGCGTATTCGCCATCGACGCGAAACGTCGCCGATTTGATCCCCGCTTCGCTCCCCGACTGCTCATCAAGTATCTCCGCCTTAAACCCGCGCTTCTCACACCAACGCAGATACATCCGCAGCAGCATCTGCGCAAAATCCTGCGCGTCGGTGCCACCGGCTCCGCTCTGGATCGAACAGATCGCGTTGTTGGCGTCAGTCTCGCCGGACAGCAAACTCTCGATTTCCGCCAGATCGACCTGTTTTTCGAGTGAATTGATGAGTTTTTGAAGTTCGATCGCAGAATCAGGATCTTCAACAGCAAATTCAAACAACACCTCGGCATCCGCAACACCCGTCTCAAATCCAGCCTGCTGTTTCAAAGCCCGCTCGATCCGGTTCCGTTGCTGCACGACCTTCTGGGCCCTCTCCTGATCGTCCCAAAAACCCGGCTCCGAGATCAATTTTTCCGATTCCGCTAATTCTGTCTCTTTGGCAGGAGCGTCAAAGAAACCTCCCAAGTTGGGTAACTTTTTCTTTTACGCTATCGAATTTTGTTTGTAGTTCTGTGAGTTCCATTATTAATTCTTGTCGCCAACAGCGAATAACATTAAAGCCTAGGGTGCAGCGAGTCTTCGAGCGGAACCCTAGGTAGATAAAATCATATGATTCCGTCCCTGAAGGGGACGAACAATCGTTGTCTAAATGTTGCTCCCCTTCAGGGAGCGAATCTTCGTTTGTCAATTACCTAGGGTTTCGCCAAGCCTTCACCCTAGGCTTTAATATTTGTCGCCGTTGGCGACGATCCTAGTCAGGTTCCGCCGTAGTTTGGATAGCCTCATTCTCCACAAAAATGAGACGCATCTCTTGCTTCGTCCACCTCATTCGAATAGCGGACGTCATTGTTCAGTTTCTTATCCCAAATTATGAGCGGTTTATAAAAGGATCGAATCACGCCCGTCGAAAAATCAACCAGCCGCAGATTACAGTCCTCGTCCGACGACGCTTGGACTCGTATTGAGCAGAAACTTCCAATGTAAATCGCACATGCAAATACCGCCGCCACGATCGTCCATTCAAACGACTTGTTGTTTTCGTCGAAAAATCGCATATCCTAATAATCCAATCGTAACTATCGAACACAACCACGCAAACCAATCCCCGTATTTCACATAAAACGTTTGCGATCCGTCGCTTTTTGACACCGACCAAACACGTGTATCTTCCTGATACGGCTTAGTTGCGTCTAAAACCTCACCTCTTTCGTTAATATAGGCCGAAATTCCCACATTCGTGACGCGAAGCACGGGCCTCTTGGTCTCGACCGCACGAAAAACAGCGTTTGCCAGATGCTGACGCAGCACCGGTGTCGGACCGAGGTAGCCGTCGTTGGTCATTTCAATTATCACATCGGCGCCGTCTTGAACATACCGCCGCGAAAGTTCGCCGAAATGCGATTCAAAACAGATCATTACACCAGCCTTAGCATCGCCAAGCGGTAATAGGTCGTATTCACGACCGTATGAAAAATTCCCGACAAATCCGGGCAAGATGCCCTCTAACGGCGGCGGCACGGCCTCGCCAAAAGGCAGAAGGTAGATTTTATCATACTGCGCCGCCTCAGTTCCCTGCGGCGAAACCATTACCGCCGAGTTGAAGTATTTGCCGTTCGTCGCATCGGGCTCAGCCGAGTTGAACAATACGCTTACGTTATTTCGCCTCGCAAAATCCCCAATAAACTGCTGAAACTCCCGATCGTCGTTGTATGTAAAGTTCATCGGCGATTCGGGAAGGATGACAGTTGTCGGTAGCCGGTTGTCGGTTGTCAGTTTCTTGATCTCGATTTCTGCAAGTTCGATCTGTTGCTCGCGAAGCTGTCCCCATTTTTGATAATCGAGACCGGCCATTGGGACGTTGGGTTGGATGGCGATAAGCTTTGCGGAGTTCGGAAAAGATGAATTGCTTGGCAATACTAAATTGAATATATAGGCAACGACAAGAACCATAACTATTGCAACAAATAATCCGACATAAGCAGCAACTGTCGAAATGAAAGCGAACCACTCCCTGCCCGGATCGGCATTACGAATTCTTGTTAACGTGGCGGCAAAGATGCTGTTTGTTAAGACAATTAAACCAGACGAAAACAACATGCCGCCGATACCAGCCGTCCACAGGAAAAGAATGGTCCAGAAACCCGTAAACGCCTGCGAATACCCGATCGCATTCCAATTATTCCCCGTCACCCAATATCGCAAAAACTCTGTGAACACCCAAACAAACGGGGCCGCAAGAAAAGCCCACGAGCCAAATCGCCGAAGCAATACCGACAATATCGCCGCGAATATCGCCGGAAACACACCGACCGCAAGTGCAACGAACACCATCCCTGAATATGCGAGCCACGGCGGAAATCCCGCATACGTTATCGGGGCAAACGTCAGCCACCAGCATGTGCCGAAAAAGAAAATTGTACCGAATATCCATCCCGTGACGAATGAACGCCATGTCGAAGCCTTTTCGCGTTCGACGGCGAACATCAGCGGGACAAGTGCGAACCACGCGAGGAACCAGTATTGGAAATCGGGAAAGGCGAGGATCATCAAAACCGCCGCGACCACGGCAAGGAGCGCGTTTTTCCAGGGCGGAAGAATCTTTCGCAAAAAGCCGAATGTCATTCAGACATTCTAACAGGAAATCTTGTGAGGAAGTGATGCCTTCTGTTCAATCAAACGAGCAGGGGCAAGCCCGCCTTCCGAACAGTCAGTATTATTCTTGAATGGTTTTCTTAGGCACGTGTTGTTGAGAATGTTAGAAAGCAAGACTCGCCTCGACGAATTGCAGTGAGGAAGGCGCGCTTGCCTTCGCTCTTAAATCTCACACACTAATAGTGTTGACTGATAAAATCCGGTCGAAATGACAGAACATACAATTTCCGTCAGCTCTAACGTGTTCCGTCAGCTCTAAGGTGACAAAATCTGTCAATCGGTCACGTTGGATGATTCATTTTCGGTCAGGCTGCTCGAAGGCGGCCCGTCGATTACGTCAGCAGAAACCATCAGATTGAACGATTAATACGTCATTGCTGGTAGATCGGCAAATACAGACGTTTAGACAGAGGAAAGCCCGACCGTTTCGGGTCGAGCTCTAAAGGAAGGACAACTGAAGGAACGCTCGGAAGGTGTTCGAGCACAGTGGCAAACCGCGCTCAGCGAAGTGATGGCGGCGGGTCTTAATCGTATGATCAAGCTGGCCACTGTTCCTTAACGCACGTTCCGTGCCAAGGAATGAGTTCCGGCTTTTTAGTTTCGAGTTTCGAGTTGAAGAATATAGAAAAAGTCCATGTTCATGGGCTTTTTGAGTGAAAAAATAATTGGAAACGGAACGCCTTTCTAACTTGGAACTTTGAACTCGGAACTCGAAACTGTGCGGGGCGCACTATTTCGAGCAACGCTCTGACAGTCTTTGTAACGCCTGTGCATCCTGATTATCGGGGTTGATCTCAATGGCCGACGCGCTGTAGTTTTTCGCCTGCAGACAATCGCCCTTTTCGACGTATATCTTGCCGAGCGACACATGAGAATCGATTAAGCGATTGTCCCAAAACACCGAGGTCTTAAACGAACTGATGGCCTGATCAATGTCGCCGCGCCGAAGGTGAATCTTGCCGAGCAGCAGATAGCTCTCGGCGCTCATCGGTTCGCTGGCCAGCACACGGCGAAGCGTCGTCATTGCCTCATCATCGTTACCATTTTTGATAAAGATTCGTGCCTGTGCCAGCAAACTGTCTGTCTCGCTGATCTGGCTCGTGCTTGCGGTGACCGGCTTTCTGCTGAGGACCACGGCCACAAAATCCTTTCGTGCTGGCTGCTCGACACGCAGAGTAATGTCGCCGACGGTGTGCGATTTTTGCCATTCGGTTTCGAGTTTTGCGTAGCGGTTGTTATCGGTTAGGAAACGCTGAGCCTGATTGTTCATATCCACGGCTGTCGCGTCTTTCAGCGTATCGAGTGTTTTCGCAAGTATGTAATAGGCCTCACCGTCACGCGGGTTGGCCGCGATGGCGGAACGCAGCTGACTCGCGGCCTCTGTCATATTACCAAGCTGGAACAACGCCGCTGCATAGTTAAATCGGACATTAGCGTCGTCCGGCGCGGAATTAGACGCCTTTTTTAAAAGCTCGCTTCCCTCATTTAGCAACGCCGCCGCTTTTGCCGGATTTTTCTTCTCGGCTCGAGAAGCCTGCACGGCTATCGCACCCAACGCGTTATAAACGGTCGTCAATTTAAGGTCTTCGGTCAACGGCCTGAGCGTCGCCAGAGCAGATTCGTAATTGCCCTGGTGCCACTGGATCAGTCCGATATAGAATGATGCTTCGGCAAAGCCTTCGTCACCGCAGTTTGCTTGTTTATTATCCGCCTTTGCCCTGTCGCGGCATTTTTGGTTCGCGCTTATGACGCGTTCAAACGATGAAATTGCTTCCGCAGATTTTTTCTGCCCGAGGTAGAGATGTCCCAATTCGATCTCCGCTTCTGAATATGTGCCATCCGGTGACGCTTCGGTATAAAGCCGCGAGGCGTTCTTGAAGTAGTTTTCACGAGCCTCGGATGACGGCGTAAGCAACCCCTTAATATACGCCTCAAACGCGCGGGCTGGAACTTTATTCGCAGCCTCGATAAGCTGATTTTGCGAAAAAGGCAGTGCCTTGTCACGTTGATACAATATCTGATAGGCGATCTGCCCCTGCATCGTCTGGAGATTGCCGAGAGCGTCATTGAGACTTATGTCGCGTGTCACCTGACGGCCATCAATGACCTCGCTCATAAAGCGGCCTTCGTTAACGCGAATTATTTTTGAGGTGACATTTATCGTCGCCGCTGTATCGGTTCCGGCCGGAACGATGTTGTAACGTCCGGCGATCAGTAACGTCGCACCGCTGTCGCGGGCCAGTTTTAGCGATGTGGCAAGGCTCGGCAGTGTTGACAGCGGAATTTTCAAACGCTGCTGGACTATTTTGCGCTGTTCGTTCGAGACAACATTCAGACTCGGAACTTTCAAGAGATCCGATAACGAATCTGCAAAACTCTCGCCGACCCAATTAAACTCAGGCTTTCCCGATGTATTTTCAAACGGCAATATCATCACCACATCCGCCGCCGTCGGCGCGGCCTGTGCCATCGCGTTAAAAGACGCAAGTAGAGCCAAAATAAATATGAATAAAGCTTTTTTTAGCATTTTTCCCCTAAAATAAAAAAATCGCTCAGCGCGAGCGAATTGGTCTAAATACTTTGATGCAAAACTTGCGCTTAAAGATGGTATCCGGTACGGGATTTGAACCCGTGTTGCCGCCGTGAAAGGGCGGTGTCCTAACCCCTAGACGAACCGGACACA
>JBDSCV010000280.1:0-1790 GCA_039920905.1 Pyrinomonadaceae bacterium | reverse complement strand
GGGCTTTTTTTGTATTTCGCTTTACCAGATCGCACCAAGGTTATGAGTTGACTTAAGGGCTCCTACCGACTATATTGTCGAAAGATCGTATCTAGAATTGAATGGTATCGAATACAGTCTTTAGATCTGATCTTTGAGATAGGACAGGAGTATCAATATTTATGAAGAAACTAATCGCACTTTCAGCAGTACTTTTTATGGGAGCGTTGGGGATGGCATGCGGCGATACAGCCTCCAATAATGCCAATAAATCTAATGCGAATACAAACGCAAATAGTGTTCCGCCAGTCGCCAATAATACGAGTGTTGGCAACGCAATGAATACCGTCTCTAACACGGTGGGCAATGCTGTCAACACGGTGGCAAATACTGTTAAGCCGGCGTTTAACTCCAATAAGCCAGCACCCTCGCCGACCAAAAAACCCTAGTGGTTTTGTAATCGTTCCGAAAAATGCCCGAGCGTTGTTTCGCTCGGGCGTTTTTACGTCAGTGATTAAGCAAACGCATCAAATCTTGAACGGTCGTCACCGGCCGCTGACATACAAAATTTTCACATACATAAGCCGTCGCCATACCGTCGATCATCGTCCGGTCTTTTAACAGAGTCCAACCATCGGCTTCCGGATTTTCAGAATTAATAACAACCGCATTTGGCAAATAGTTTTCGAGCACGGCTCGGTCCAATTCATTGCCTTTACCTCCGATGACAACGATCTCTCTCGTCTCAGCAAGATGAAATTCAAGTGCCGACAAAGCACGCCCAAACCCTGCCGGGTGCCGACGAATCTGCGAAGCCGCGAGCCGCAATACCGTCACGGCAAACCGGTCATATTTTTCATCGCCGGTCAATTTGGCGAGCCTTAGCAAAACATCCGCCGCGACCGAGTTTCCTGAGGGTGTCGCATTGTCATAAAAATCCTTATTACGGACGACGAGTTCTTCGTGATCGTTCGAGGTAAAGAAAAATCCACCGTTTTCGCCGTCCCAAAACTCAGTGATCATCAGATCCGCCAGACGCTGTGACTCAGTAAGATATTCGATCTCACCCGAAACCTGAAAAAGCACGATCAGCCCGTCGGTGACGTTCGCGTAATCCTCAATGTAGCCATTCAGCCTGGCCTTTCCGTCTTTCCAAGTCCGTAACAGGCGACCGTCATTTTGTAATTCCTGCTTGATAAATGCGGCATTCTCCTTTGCTACCTGTAGATACTCATCATTTCCCAGCACGCCAGCTGCGTCCGCAAACGCCGCCAGCATCAGGCCGTTCCAAGCCGTCAATACTTTTTCATCACGAAACGGTTTGATGCGCTTTTCGCGTTCTTCGAACAGTTTCTTACGTGCGTCAGAACCGGGAGCGGTAGCGACCGGGTTCTTGATGTTGATGATATTCTCACCTTCGAAATTACCCGAGGCGGTCACATCAAAATACTTGCAGAACTCAGCCCCTTCTTCCTCACCAAGAATTCCAACTATCTCCTCAGGCGTCCACACAAAGAACTTGCCCTCGACACCTTCGCTGTCGGCATCCTGCGTCGAATAAAAACCACCTGACGAATCGAGCATCTCTCGGCGAATATACTCCAGCGTCTCAACCGCAATGCGTTTGTAAAACTCCTCGCCGGTGATCTGATAGGTATGCAAATAGACACGGATAAGCTGCGCGTTGTCATACAGCATCTTTTCGAAATGCGGCACAAGCCAGATCGCATCGACCGTGTAACGGTGAAAACCTCCGCCAAGCTGATCGTAAATACCGCCGCGAGCCATCTTATCTAGCGTCTGCGTTACGA
>JBDSCV010000279.1:0-2819 GCA_039920905.1 Pyrinomonadaceae bacterium | reverse complement strand
CCGAAATATATCTCTTCCTGAATTTTCGCCGAGATCTTTCGAGCCTCGTCTGAGTCGAACGGCAGACGCATCTGGAAGAAAACGTCCTGCAAACCCATCACCCCGAGGCCAATATTGCGCCAACGGTTATTCGAATCGGACGTGCTCGGTATCGCGTAATAATTGAGGTCAATAACCTTGTCCAATTGACGGACTGCGAGCCGCACATTGCGGCGAAGTTTGTCGTAGTCAACCTCGCCATCCTTTACATACCGCCCCGCGTTGATCGAGCCGAGATTGCAGACGGCCGTTTCATTGTCGCTGGTCACCTCGATGATCTCCGTGCAGAGATTTGAGAGGTGCACGACATTTTCGGACCGTGCGGTCTGGTTCGATTTGCGGTTGCTGGCGTCTTTGAACGTCATCCAGCCGTTACCAGTCTGGGCCATCGTCCGCATCATCTTGGCGTACAAATCGCGGGCATTGACCTGCCGCATAAAGAGGCCTTCCTCTTCGGCTTTGACATACGCGGCTTCAAATTCCTCGCCAAAAAGATCGGGGAAATGCGGAACGACTTTCGGATCGAAAAGCGACCATTGACCGTCGGCCTGGACGCGTTTCATAAAAAGATCGGGTAGCCAATTTGCCAGATTCAGGTTGTGCGTGCGGCTCGCGTCGTCACCCGTGTTATCGCGGAGTTCGAGAAAATCGTCGATGTCGGCGTGCCAAGTTTCTAGATAGACACAGCAGGCACCTTTGCGTTTGCCGCCCTGATTTACGGCCGCGACACTGGAATCTAGCGTCTTGAGCCACGGGACGATGCCGTTCGAATGACCGTTCGTTCCGCGAATAAGTGAGCCGCGTGAACGCACGCGGTGATAAGCGATGCCGATGCCACCAGAGAATTTCGAGAGCATCGCCACGTCGGCATATTTTTTATAAATGCTGTCGAGGCTGTCGAGCGGAGAATCGAGCAGGAAGCAACTCGACAGCTGTTCGTGCCGGGTGCCGGAGTTGAAAAGTGTCGGCGTGCTCGGGATATACTCAAGCGACGAAAAAAGACTATACAGATCGATCGCTTCGTAAGGATTCTCGGCCAGTCCGCAAGCGACACGCATCCAGAAAAACTGCGGCGTTTCGATCACATCGCGTGTTAATGGATTTTTTAGCAAATAACGGTCATATAATGTGCGCAGTCCGAAAAACTCAAATAGGTCGTTCCGCGAGTTGTCGATAGCGTCATTGAGTTTGCGGCTGTTTTCGACAACGAAATTTGCCACCCGTTCGCCGATCAAGCCTTCCTTTACGCCGGAAGCTATCGACTGCGAAAATGAATGTATCTCCTGATTACGAACCTCTTTTTCGACATACTGATTAAGAAGGCGGGCACCGAGACGCGAATATTCCGGCTCTTCAAATATCAGGCTCGCCGCAGTCTGGATCGACAGCTTATCGAGTTCCTGTGTCGTCGCGCCGTCATACAGGCCGCTGATCGTCTTGGTCGCGATGCGCAGACTATCGACCGATGGCAGATTGACACAGCAGCGGGTGATCGCCCGGACGATCTTATTAATGTCAACGGGTTCGAGCGAGCCGTTTCGCTTGCGGACCTGCATCGAGGTCTGGGCCGCATTGTCTGTCTGTCGTGAGGTCGCTGTGCCGGTCGGTGCAAAAAAGGTGTCCATATATATTCGTCAATTCGCGTCTGCGTTTAGTTCTTGATACGAAACGTCCTGAACAAGTTTGGCGTTTTTAGAGAGAACGTCCCTCGACCCACTTGTGTATTCAAACAAGCGGGATAGTACTTACACCGAAATTTTCGGGTATTTGCAGGGGGGTCTTTGGATACTAAATCAAAGGCTTGTGTCCTGCAGTGTTATAGACTATATGGTAGTCAATTACCTTTGTCAACACAAAATGTTGTGGTTTTAAACGTTTCTGCTAACCCTATGTTTTACAACATTTAGCGCGCGCCGTCTCACGTAGAGGGTTAAATTATGTGTAACACACGCGTAACGTGTTTTGAGTCAATTATTTAAGCATATTTTGGCGGGGCAAAGGACAGGATTTAAGCCGAATCAACTACCAGCTGGTCATAACCAAACTGCACATTGTCAGGCAAAAGTCTGGAATCGCGTTCATGCAAAATATCGTGATTCAAATGTGTTAGAAATGCGCGTTTGGGCCGCAGGTCGTCGATTATCGCAAGAGCTTCTTCCAAACAAAGATGGGTCGGGTGTAGCTTGATGCGAACGCAGTCAAGAACGAGAACATCAAGATTGCGAAGGCCGTCCATCGTAGCGGGAGGAATCATTTTGAGATCGGTCGCGTATGCAAAATCGTTAAAACGGTAAGCCATGACCGGCAACTTGCCGTGCGTGACCTCAAGCGGCGTCACTTGTATATCCTCGCCGAAACAAAAGGGAGCATAAGGCTCGACCGTGTGCGGAATCAGTTGCGGCAAACCGCCGCCAAAATGCGACGGCTGAAAAATATACTGGAAAATTCGTTTGAGGTCGGTCCAGGCGATCTCATTGGCATACACACCCATCGCACCATGACGAAAATTTAGCGGACGAATGTCATCGAGGCCGAATACATGATCGACATGGCAATGCGTGATGAGAACGGCGTCGAGATGGCTAATCTTTGCCCGAAGCGCTTGTTGACGAAAATCGATGGAGGTATCAACGAGTACTTTCTTGTCGCCGTGTTCTATCAGAATCGATACGCGCAGGCGCTTGTCACGCGGATCGTGTGACATGCACGTTTCGCACTCGCAGCCGATCGATGGAACGCCTGTCGAGGTACCCGTGCCTAGAAAAGTGAGCTTCATATGA
>JBDSCV010000278.1:0-4304 GCA_039920905.1 Pyrinomonadaceae bacterium | reverse complement strand
GCCGTGGTCGCGGGGTGTTTCTGCAGGCTTCGCCGGTCGATGTTTCGGCTCTGTTGCAAGAAAAACTCTTTGACAAGGTCGAGACGTGCATCCTAACCTCGGCAACGCTTTCTACGAACGGCAGTTTTAATTTTATCCGCGACCGGCTCGGTTTGGTAGCAGGTAAGACAAATTCGCTCGTCGCTCCGTCGTCTTTCGACTTTGAAAATCAGGCAATCCTCTATTTGCCAAAGGCAATGCCCGATCCGCGTGCTCCCGAATTTTCAAATATGGCCGCCGCCGAGATCATACGTATTTTGCAGGTCACCGAGGGGCACGCATTCGTTCTTTGCACAAGCAATTCGTCAATGACGGCGCTTTACGAACTCGTCTCTTCACGAATCGGCTACCCGTGTTTTTTGCAGGGAACCATGTCAAAGACGGGATTGCTGGAGCAGTTTCGCTCGACGCCAAACGCCGTCCTTTTTGCCACTTCCAGCTTTTGGCAGGGCGTTGATGTTCGCGGCGACCAACTTTCGTGCGTCATCCTCGACAAACTCCCGTTCGCCGTTCCCAGCGACCCGATCGTGGCCGCCCGCAGCAAATTCATCGACGAAAACGGCGGCAAATCCTTCTTTGACTACAGCGTCCCGCAAGCCGTCATCTCCCTAAAACAAGGCATCGGCCGCCTGATCCGAAGCACAACCGACCGAGGCGTCATCGCCATCCTCGACCCGCGTCTCCGCACAAAAGCCTATGGCCGCGACTTTCTTCACAGCCTGCCAAGGATGCGGATCACGGGCGATCTGGAAGATCTCGCCGAAATATTTCGGGAATCTTCCAACGCTGCGATATAATCTTTGGTGATGTCCTCATTTTACGAAGTAATGATCGAACGCAATTTCTCATCCGCGCATCAACTGCGCGGGTATAAGGGGAAATGTGAGAATCTGCACGGGCATAATTACAAGATCGAGATCTTTGCCCGTGGTGAGGAATTGAACAATATTGGACTGCTGATCGATTTTGGCGATCTCAAATCTGCGGCGGATGAGATCGTGAAATATCTTGACCACCGCAACATCAACGAACTCCCGCCCTTTGACGAGGAACTCAATCCGTCAGCCGAAAACCTAGCGCGTTACTTTGTCGAATACCTCAACACCCGCATTTCCGACGAGCGTGTAAAGGTCTACAAGGTTCGGTGTTTCGAGACGCCGACCAGCGTTGCGACCTATCAGATCGACTAGCCAAGTCTGCCCCATCTAAGCATTCAATCTCTTAATCAAATAAATTGAGCGCTTTGAATACGAGTTCTGGTAGTAGTTTGAGTTGCGGGCTAGAATAATCTGCTTTCAAATTTAATTAAGACAATCAGATAGCAAAAAAAGAACGGCGAGCCGTGAGGTAAGCTGAAAACTATCTCAAATAAAATATATGAAAAAACTCTTACTTACGTCAGTTGCATCACTACTACTAGCTTTAGCCGTTGGAGCTCAGGCACATGCTCAAAGCAGTGTTGCCGGGACTGTCAAGGATCAAAATGGGGATGTCGTCGCCGGTGCGACGGTGACGATCCGAAACGCAAACTCAAATCTCGGTCTTACCACCTCGACGAACCGAGACGGCACTTTTTCGTTCAAGGCTCTGCCGCCCGGTGATTACAATTTACGCGTCGTGGCTAGTGGCTTTGCCGCCGCCGGACAAACTTTCGCGGTCACGGGCTCTAATGGCAGCAATCTCGATGTCGCTCTTTCGATCGGCGAAAGCCGGGTTACCGTCACAGCCGAGATCGGCCAGGCAGAAGAAGCAAAAAACGTCCCGCAGGCGATAAATATTATTAGCTCTGAGGCTATCATGGAACGTGCCACTTCCGTGCTTGCCCAAGCCGTTGAAGAAGAGGCGGGGTTGAACTATCAACGGACAAGTCCTACGATCGGTGCGATTGTTATACGAGGCCTGACGGGTAAGAATGTCGTTAATTTTGTTGACGGCGTCCGTTACACAAACGGCGCCCAGCGCGGCGGGATCAGTACTTTTTTCAATCTAAATGATCCCAGCACTTACCAGTCTATCGAGGTTCTTCGCGGTCCTAACGGTGCGCAATACGGCTCGGATTCGCTCGCCGGAACAGTAAATCTGGTAACCAAATCACCGGCATACGGGTTTGACACCCCAGAATTCCATGGCGAGTTTAATCCTTCGTTCAGCACGGCTGACCGGAATTATGGTTCATCCGCATTGTTTAGTTACGGCACACGCAAATTCGGCGGATTTATCAGCTTCGCCGGACGCCGGGTAGGCGACGTACGGACTGCGGATGGAGTGGATTCTCACTCAGCCGTCACACGCTTTCTCGGACTGCCCTCAACCATTTTGTATGACGTAAACCCTCAGACGGGATTTAACCAATACGGAGCTTCGACCAAGTTGAATTATTCGCCGAGCGATGATCAACAGCTTACATTTTTCTATCAACGAAACCATCAGGACGACGGCAAACGCTTTGACCAACTGCTCGGAGGCGATGGTAATCTGATCGCCAATCTGCGAAATCTGATGCTTGATTTTGGTTATTTACGTTATACAAAGCATGGCGTTGGCCCATTCGACAATTTCTCGGTCACCGGTTCCTATAACAGCCAGCGTGAGGAACGCGTCAACCAAGGCGGGCAGGGAAATCCGTTTGGCGACATTACTCACCAATACGAAAGAACCTCGACTTGGGGAACGAGTTTTTTCTTAGACAAGCGTATAGGCCGTAGGAACACCATTCTTTTCGGAGGGGATTTTTATCATGAAAAGATCAATTCACCAGCATTTTTTACAAATTCGGCAAACACTGTTACGACCATCTCGCGTCCGCGTATTCCCGATGACGCCACGTTCGATTCCGGAGGCGGTTATGTGCAGGACATATGGGAAGCAATCCCGGGCCGGCTGAGAATCTCCGGCGCGCTTCGATATAGCGGAGCATCATATAAAGCCGATGGTTCGAAGTCGCCCGTTGTCAACGGTCGTCAATTGTGGCTCAGCGATGCGTTGAAAACAAGCGACGTTTCGGGGCGTATCGGTGCCGTTGTCAGTGCGACCGATGAATTGCGTTTTGCATTTAACTATAGTCGCGGATTCAGGTATCCGAGCATGACCGACCTTGGAACGCTTGGTTTGACGGGCGATGGTTTTGAGGTCGATCACCTCACGTCGGGTGCTTTGGGTGGCACGATTGGTACGACGGCGGGATCAGGTGCGATCTCAACCGGTCTGCCGGTTGTGCAGCAACGATCGGAATTTAGCAATAACTATGATGTCTCTGCCCGGTATCAGCATAAACGTTTTGATACAACGTTTACGGTTTTTCGCCTCGATATCAATGATGCGATCACAAAACAGGCCCTGATCCTGCCGCCGGGGGCTGTCGGCCGGTTTCTCGGCAGCGATGTGATCACGAGTCAAACGGCCAACGGAACGGTCTTTGTCGCAGCTTCGTCGGCACCTGTACTGGTTCGTGCAAATTTTACGGCCGCCAAGATCTGGGGCGTCGAATATGAGATGCAGGCCAAACTCACCGACCGGCTCGTCCTAAAGGGAAATTACACCTATATCCGTGCCGATGACAAAGCAACGGGCGTGCCGCCAAATATTGAGGGCGGAACGCCGCCCCCGACCGGTTTTCTTAGCCTGCGTCACAATTGGTCGCGATTCTGGGTCGAAGGTTATACAACCCTGGCTTCGAGACAGGATAGACTTTCGAGCGGGGACCTTTCTGACCGGCGGACGGGAGCAGCGCGTTCGCGTTCGCAAATTCAAAACTATTTCCGGCGCGGAGCTTGTGTAAACGGGCTGACGACGCCCGGTGCGACCGGATGTGGGTCGGCTGGCGGTACTTTGAGAGCGACGGGCGAGCCGCAGCTTCAGGTGCAAAATCGCTTGTTGCCGATTGGAGCAACCATTAATGGTGTGCTTGTGGTCAACGACAGCACGGCCGTACCTCTCTTCACGCATTTGCCTGGATATGGCCTCGCCAATCTTCGCGGCGGTATTACGATCAACGAGCACGCCAATATCTTTCTCGCCTTTGAGAATATCTTCGATCAGGCATATCGTAATCCGAGTTGGGGCATCGACGGCACGGGCCGCAGCTTTAATGCACAGTTTCGATTTAGGTTCTAGTTTTTTTGATCGGTTAGACAAAAAAGGGGAGAAGCAGATCTTGCATTCTTTCCCTTTTTTACGTATTGGTCGGGGCGAGAGGATTCGAACCTCCGGCCTCTCGGCCCCGAACCGAGCGCTCTACCAGACTGAGCCACGCCCCGTGAACTCAA
>JBDSCV010000277.1:0-3703 GCA_039920905.1 Pyrinomonadaceae bacterium | reverse complement strand
TCGTAAAATTCATGCTTCCCTGTCAGGAATTCGTGGATCTTGGCAAGAAAAAGCCCGCTTTCGGCTCCCTGAATGACGCGATGGTCGTAGGTGCTGGTCACCGTAACCGTTTTGCTGATACCTATTGACGACAAAGCCGCGGCGGTCATCGCAGAATATTCGGCGGGATATTCGATCGCACCTGTCGCGATTATGGCACTTTGGCCGGACATCAGACGAGGGTTTGATGCAGCGGTCCCGATCGTGCCGGGATTTGTTAGAGAGATCGTTGTGCCTTGAAAATCGGCGATCTCAAGTTTGCCGTCGCGGGCCTTTTTGACCTGTTCATTGTATCCGGCGAAAAACTCTGCGAAATTCATCGTGTTCGCACCTTTGATATTAGGTACGAGTAGATTTCGCGAGCCATCTTTTTTCTCGATGTCGATGGCTATACCGAGGTTGATATTTGAATGTTCGAGCCGTGAGGGAACGCCGTTCACCAGACCGTAGCCGACATTCAAATGCGGATATGCTTTAACGGCCTTAATGATCGCCCAGGCGATGATGTGCGTGAACGAAACTTTTCCGCGACCCTGTGATGCGAGGTGGTCGTTGATAACGCGGCGGTTTTCTTCGAGGACTTTTACCGGGATCGTGCGAAAACTGGTCGCTGTCGGAACTGTAAGGCTCTGTTCCATATTCTCGACGATCTTTTTGGCCGAGCCAGTGATCGGCCGTGATTCTGTATCAGGGGCCAGCGGAACTGCAACAGGCTGTTTGGCAGGTGCCGGAATCGTTGCAGCCGGTTGCGGAGCAGGCTCTGCTCGAACCGTACTAGCTTCCGCCGTAGGTGATCCGCCATTCAGCAAGTCGTGAAAATAGGTCTGCCACGACGCGTCGACGAGCTTTGGATCGGACTTATAGCGCTCCAAAAGCCCTTCGACATAAGTTGCGTTCGAACCAAACGCCTCGCTTATGTATTTGGATAAATTCGTTGTTTTTTCGTTCACTCTGTTTTATATCGTCCTGACCAACCTTCAATTTTAACGCAAAAGGGCAGAAAAAAGTAGCTCGAAATGTCTTCAGGAACGAATGGGATTTCTTATTGTTAGTTCGATCTTGATGGGAACCACACGCTTAAACCTGAACCCAAATTTCTTAAACTTACCAAAGACAAACGCAGTTCCCGTTACCTTCAGTTTATCTCCGCTTTGGAATAATTCGTGGTACGCAGCCTTTGACAAACTCGTGAGGCTTATTGAGACACGGATTGGTTTGGGTAGTATGACTGGTTTTCCTTTATTAAAAGTAAACGGATGCTTATACTCTTCGATCTCGATTGCGGTGTTGTTAATACAGATGTCGCGGAAGGTAACAAATTCCACTTGTCCATTCTGTTTTGCAGAGGTTATCTCGGCGGCGATCTCGATTATCGCGCCCGAGAACCCAATGCCTGCGATCGTTGGTTCGCCAAATTTTACGAGGGCATCGGGGTTTTCATTATTTGCTGCTTGGGTGGTGGAATTAACAACGGAGACTTTGGCGTTGTAAACTTTGTAACCGCGAATTTTCTTGGGCAGGTCCTGAGCGTTAACCGTCGTCAACAACATCAAAAGGCCCACAGATATAGCCGCGAGTTTCATTTTGAAAGAAAATCCTAAATTGACGACGCCTGTGATTTTTCGACTGCTTCGGCGGCTGTAGTTGATGCCGTTTCGAGATCCTGTTTTATTGCATCGAGGATGCCGTTTATAAATTGTGTTGCTTCGTAGGTGGAAAAGCGGCGGGCGATCTCTAATGCTTCGTTGATGGCGACTGTGTCGGGTGTGTCCTGGTAAAGAAACTCGTAAACGGCAAGGCGGAGCACGTTGCGGTCAACGATTGCCATTCGCTCGATCCGCCAATGCTCTGCACGCGTGCGAATCACATCGTCAATCGCGTCGAGCTTCTCCAGTGTTCCGGCGACAAGGCGATTCGCAAAGGCCCGGGTCTTGTCATCAATCGCCGTATCGCCAAGTTCGTTCCAATAGTTGTGGGTCAGAGCCTCGGAATCGCGGCTGACGAGATCAGACGCAAAAAGCATCTGCAGAGCACATTCGCGTGCTTTGTGCCTCGTGCCGGAACTCTTCTCTGCTTTGTCAAAGGACATTAAAAAGACTCTCTTTTCTTACTTCCCAACGCGATTCGGTTCGAACTCTGATTTCGCTCAGAACCGTAGCCATTTCGACCGCTGACAGTGCCGCTTCGTAACCCTTGTTCTCTGCCGCTTCGCCGCATCGGGCGATGACCTGCTCGACATTGTCCGCCGTTATCATTCCGAACATCACCGGAACGCCCGTTTGCATCGATGCCCGCATCAGGCCCGCCGCCGCCTGTCCGGCGACATAATCGAAATGCGGCGTATCACCACGGATAACTACCCCGAGCGCGATCACCGCGCTATATTCACCACTTTCTGCGGTTTTTAGCGAGGCGACTGGCAATTCGAACGCACCCGGAACGTGAAAAATATCGATCGCGTCCTCATCCGCACCCGCGCCTTTAAGAGCCTGAAGCGCGCCATTTGCCAGTTTCGACGTATATTCGTCGTTCCAGCGGCTGACAATGATGGCAAAGCTGTGGCCCGCCGCAGATGTGTTGCCTCGATTTAATTCAGTTTTCAAATCCTCTCACCTGCCGTTAGCGTGATCGCCTACGACAAGTATAGAGAACGCATGTCAATATTGACAAGCAAAAGTCCGGTTTTTGAACTGGAGCGTTGGAGACGGATTTCTGCGCGGACCCGGGATTTCGCGCTTAATTTCAAGAATAACCGTCCGCTTTCGCCAAATCGCCATTTCTTTTCCCGCTCGATCCACGCTAATATTTTCCGGATTGTATTTTTGGAACAACCTTAAAGTAAAATCTAATCGTGAATAAAAATATCTTAGTTACCGGCGGTGCCGGGTTTATCGGATCGCATTTGGTAGACCGTTTGCTTGGCGAAGGCGATTGGCAGATAACGGTCGTTGACGATTTTAACGATTTTTACTCGCCTGATATAAAGCGGGCGAATATTGCCAAGCATCTTAAATCGCCAAATTACAAAATGGTCGAGGCTGACATCCGAGACGAAGCGACGATGTCGGCGATATTTGCCTCTTATCATTTTGACGTGATCGTCCATCTTGCGGCGAGAGCTGGCGTCAGACCGTCTCTGAGCGAGCCGAAACTTTACACCGAAACGAACATCGTCGGCACGCAGAATCTGCTCGAACTGGCAAAAGATAACGGCGTAAAACAGTTTGTCTTTGGCTCGTCGTCGAGTGTTTACGGCATCAATGCAAGGGTTCCATTCGCCGAGGATGACCGCATTCACCAGCCGATCTCGCCGTATGCCGCGACCAAAGCGGCGGGCGAGCTGCTCTGCCACACTTACTCACACCTTTACGGAATTCGTATCGTCTGCCTTCGATTGTTTACCGTTTACGGCGCCCGCCAACGGCCCGATCTGGCGATACATAAATTCTCAAGGCTTATCACCGAAGGCAAGCCGATACAGGTTTTTGGCGACGGCTCGACGCGGCGGGATTACACATATATTGACGACATCATCCAGGGCGTGTGTGCGGCGATCGATTACGACAAGACGATGTATGAGGTATTCAATCTCGGCGAGTCGCAAACTATTGAGCTGTCAGAGCTCATCAGTTTGCTTGAACGCTCGCTGGATATGCAGGCCGTC
>JBDSCV010000276.1:0-2596 GCA_039920905.1 Pyrinomonadaceae bacterium | reverse complement strand
CGTCGGCGGCGCTCGTCTTTCGCGGATCCGTAAGCCGGGCGACGTGAGCTTTGATGTCATCGAGCCGGGCAATATTCTCCGGCGACGAGATGGCGACGAGATGCTGCATCCGATGCTCATTCGTGAGCCCGATGTCATAGATCTTTACACGGTCGGGTGCCGCGGCGGCGATCTTCTCGATCACGCTTTCCATCTGGGCGTACGTTGTGTGAAAACTGCCGACATCGTATCGCAAAATGCTCTGAGGACGCGGCACATTTGCCCTATATTCGCCGCGTGTGTAAAAGTCGAATTTCTCATCGATCGGGTTTAGCGTTTGGGCGGATATCAGTGAGCAGTAACCTGTAAGCGGTAAGCAGCAGACCGCGAAGAGCAGAATTTTTGTTTTCATCGTCAAAGAATAGGAAACTGTTAAAATTGGACTAGCTTGATATGCGTAAATTATAGCAAAAGATTCTTCGGTTCCGACATTATGACCAATCAAAGCATAAAGATTTGCCCGCGATGCGGCTCGCAAAAGATAAAAAGCTGGACGGAAATGACCGCCGATGAAAAATTCGTCGTCGAACGGCTGCCGATGTCTGCCGAATATGCCCGCGAGGAAAGAAAAAAGCACCGCTTTTGTACGCGGTGCTGGTTTGAGGACGCCGTGAGCGACAAATCGAATATTGCATGAGTTATGGCGTCGGTATTACGACGGATTTTGCTTCGTCCGTAAAGACCTTTATGTGGGTTCCTTTTGCGATCTCGGCATTCTTGCCTTTTTTCAGGAATCCCAGCGGGCCGAAAAGCACTACGAGAGCGACCGTGGTTCCGGTTTTGTTATCGCCGGCCTTGCCTTTCGCTGCCCGCAATTTTAATTTCTGCTTATCAACGGTCTCGGTTGATTCGATACGAACATTAAGTTCACCACCGCGACCGAAAAATCCGCTCTTCTTTGCATTAGACACAACGCCCTTTACCAACGTCCCCTTAGCGATCACGATCACGCCGTCAATCACAATGTCTTCATCAACTTGGAATTGGATCGGGTCGTCCTCGTGGGCGGTTTTGCTCGAAATAGTCTCGATTGTAACCGCTGAAATCTCGGTTCCGTCAGGTATCACTACCGTTTTGCTTTGCGGAGGTGTGTGTGCTGCGAATGCAAACATTGACGAACACATCGCAAGGAAAAGAATAATGAGGGAACTGGTTATTTTTTTCATGAGGGGTCTCCTTATTAGTAGGTTTACGGTTATATTTACGTAGGTAAAGAATTTTTGTGCGGCAAAGACAAAGATTGTAAAAACCTACCATTTTACAAAAATCAATTGATGTTATCACGGAAACTTGCTATTTGCTAAATTCGATTTGATACAGGAGGCCTACAACATCACCGACCCCGCCGAATTGACATCCGAGAGGATGGAATCGAATGCGGAGCGGATGTTTAGGCGGTGTATGGTCAGGTGTTCGAGGAGTTCGGCAGTGTCGGCTAGTCCCATTCGGGCGGCGATCGTTTTTAGGGCAGTTTCGTTTGCGACGGGCACGCGGGTAGTGCGACCGACTGTGAGACGCAGATTGTGGTCGAGGGCGGAGAGGAATTCGTAGCCGGCGGCGAGTTCGTTATACAGTTTTGGTTTCAGAGCGCCGCCTGCTCTTAGTTTTTTTAACATGAAGGCCGTCGAGCGATCATCAATATCGTCAGGAACATTATCGCGAAGCTGCAAATAACGCATCGCAAAATATATGTCGAGCGTTCCGCCCGAACCGTACTTTATATCGATCTCACTGCCGCGACGCGGGCCGGAACGCTGCTGCTCAAGCGCCAGACGGATACGATAGGTTTCTTGCTTTATTTCGTCGTTATCGAGGACGGCTGCACGTTCGTGAATAATGCGACGGTTTTCTTTTTCAATATTAAACCCGAGGCTCGGATCACCGCCAACGTGGCGCAGCTTGACAAAGGCGAGCATCTCCCAAATGGCCGCGTTTTCGTCCATATAGGCGAGAAAAGAGTCGATCGAGATCGCACTCATCCCCTTTGAACCAAACGGACGGAGCCGGAGATCAACCCGGTAAAGATTCCCGTCACGGGTCATCGACGAAAGTACGGTGGTAAAAAGTTCTACTGCGCGGCTATAAAACTCTGCCGGCGTGACATCTCCGACACTCTTCTTCGGGTCGAAATATACGATCACCAGATCAAGATCGCTGTCGTAATCCAGGCCGCGTCCACCGAGCTTGCCAAGGGCGAGGACGGCGAGATCAAGGGAAGCTTCTCTGTTGTCTACCCGGGTTCTGACGGCAAGCTCATCGCGAACTACATTGAGAGCAGCGGCGATGCTGGCTTCGGCAAGTTTTGTTTGCAGTCGTTTAGCTTCGCTGATAGTAATTTTCTCAAAAATATCGCGAACAACTATATCGAGCAGTAAACGTGCCCAGATTCGCCGCATGGCCGACAGACGCCGGCCGAAATCACGAGTTGGTTCGACGGCCTCCATGATCTCGGCAGCATAATCCGGCTCGGAAAACTCGATCTCGGGGTCGGGAAGATCGACTGCAAGCTGCGGATTTGCGGCAAGCATACCGGCAAAATGCGGGGAAACTGATGTGA
>JBDSCV010000275.1:0-10752 GCA_039920905.1 Pyrinomonadaceae bacterium | reverse complement strand
CGCGCTTTATGCAGCTGCGATTTCGATGTCCCGACTGAGATTCCCATCTTGCGGGCAACTTCTTCGTGCTCAAAGCCCTCAACGTCGTGCAAAATAAACACATTACGGTAGCCATTGGGCAATTCGGTGATCGCGTTTTTGAGAGCGATACGGTCAACGATCTGCATTTTGTTGGGATTGGAAGTGCCGTGTACCGTTTGCTCGGGCATTTCGCCGTCTTCCGACGTCCGCTCATTCTTAACGCTGCGGCGTCGAAAGTGCATCAAAACCTGATTGACCGTCAAACGGTGCAGCCATGTCGAAAACGCCGAATCACCGCGAAAGCTGCCGATCTTTCGAAAAAGCTGAATAAAAACTTCCTGCGTCAGGTCTTCGGCCTCGGTTTGGCTGCTCGTCATCCGCAAACAAAGGCTGTAGGTCCGCCGGTGATATCGCTCATAGATCAGCTCAAACGCCGCAAGATTGCCGCCAGCCGCTAGACGGCAAAGCTCGATATCCGGAGCGGCCGCATCAAACGGTTCCTCGACAATAGCCGAAAAAACGTCTTGCTTGTTGCTAACCGCTGCCAGCTGACTGCCGACGGCGGTCCCAAAAGCGATATCCTGTTCGATCGCCGCCGAGTGTGGATCCATGGTCACTCCTAAAAGATCACTGCCTGACTGTAAAACTTCTTCGCTGGCTATGATGAAGACCTCCACCGACAGGTTGCTTAACGTACCCCAAGATTTTATGTCTAAATTCTAGAAAGGTAAAGCTATTTATTTAGTTGAACGGAGAGATTTCGGAAATTAGCCTAAAAATTCGGGCTTGGTTCGAAGCTGTAGAGGATTGACGCGAGCTCGCCTTTGATGCCAACGTCATCAACACTCCGTACTTCGTCGGCGAGTGACGTCGCGATCATTGTGATCTCCAAACCGTTCCGCACGCCCGGACGCGATGCCGGTATAAAGAGCCGGCGTCCCCAGACAACTAGTTTATCGCCCGTCGGCGAAGTGCCGCCGCCCTGGAATTTGATCTCAAAGGCACGCCAATCGCCATTAAACCTGATCTCGCCCTCGGAAATCATTTGATAGCCAGTCAAGAGTTTCTTCAGCGTCTCGTTGGTCTCATTGACCATCTGCGGGAATTTGTCAGCGTCGGCGGTAAGAGTGCCTTTGCTCGGATAATAGCTGATGAGCATCTGCTCTCTCAGGCGCCCGTCGGGCGTCGAACGTGAAATGTCGAGAAATTTACCTCGTGCATTTGGCGTCGAACCTTCCTGGGCCGTTTACCTTCCAGTCCTTCGGATAATACATCGTAAAGCCGACAAAATTGATGAGCAGATCGCCCTTTAGATTTTGCTTGCTGTTCTGGTAAAAATTCGTATTCGGGGGCTGCGGAATGTTTCGCGGCTGCGGCAGCATCTCGGTGTTCGGAACGCTGTTCGAATTCGAAGGTGCAACATTGGCATCCGGCACGTGACCAGTCTGCCCCTGTATCTCAGGCTCGGACGGATGATTTACGATGTAATACCAGCCAAATGCCAGGAGGGCGAGCAACGCGAACATTCCAAACCCGCCGAACAATTTCGTTCGATGCGCTCGGTCGGTTCGCCGTTTGACGCACCAAAATTCACGAGTTTTGTCTGCTCGCTCTCACCCGAAGAGGCGTCGATGATGAGATTTTCTGGCCGCAGATCGCGGTGGAGAATTCCTTCCTGATGGGCCTCATTTAATGCACTGGCAACCTGACGAATGATACGCGCAGCCCGCAGTTCGTTGAACCGCCCGTGGATGCTCATTATATCGCCGACCGAGAGAGCATCGACATATTCGCTGATCAGAAAATCCGTGCCGCCGGCAAATTCACCGGAATCTATCAGCCGGGCAATATTTGGATGGCTTAAATCCGATAGGGAAACGCATTCCTCGGCGAGAATGCTGTCTATGATCTCGTTGGATTCGTCGCCGGTCAGAATACGAACCATAACCTTTTTGTCCTCAACGATCTTGTCATCTGCGAGATATGCCAAACCGTTTTCGTCGCCGCCCAAAAACTCGGTAACTTTACATCGGCCATTTACAGTGCGGCCGACAAAACTCTCCGGTTCATTCTCGTTAAACTCCGCTGCAAATACTGACTGCCTATATCCGTCGCCCAGATCGACATGGCCCGCCGGTATCTCGTAAGGATTTACCTTTCTAGCAACTGGTTTTGGTTCTGACGGCATGGTCTCAGCCGGCTCACAAAGTCCGGTTTCGGAACAGGCTCTGGCGTTATGTCTTCGAGCTCAAAGAAAATATCTTCGAAGTCTCCCAGATCAGTAGGGTCTGAAGTGGTTTCATCGGATTCACTAATGACGAAACGCGGAGGGTCTGAAAGCGCCTGGTCGAAATCACTGGTCGCATCGATCTTCGGAATTAGGTTAGCAAAAATGCCCCTTTCTTTTTGGCGGGCACTCACGTCGATCTCGGATATAAGGCGCGCACCATCGGTCGGGCAAAACCGCCGTGTTCCTTCTTCAAAACTTTCTTTACACTTTGGACAATACATTCCCGCGTTTACAACCTCAATTCCGGCAGTAACAAAGGCTTTATCTAAACAAAAAATATCCAATAGAGACTAATTTTCAATAACTTGGCTTAGATCAAAAGTTCGACTTTTCCGGTAATGATGCCCGCAAGCGAGGTTAGCTGTGTTGGGCCTTGGCGAGTTTGCCGGCAAGAGAGGCGTTCTCGGCATCGAGGGCGATCGCCTGATGATAAACGCGTTCTGCGTCGCGGGCATTTCTGCTTTTCAAATAACCGTCACCCAACACCTCAACCTGTTGCCCAAACGCGCAGACCGACGCTATAGTAAATCCGCCGCTAATGATTGTGAGCCTGATCACACCGCTCATAAGAACCTCACCATAGAACTAACTATTTATCAGAAACGAGTCTAAAGCCCAATTCTTTATCCCTTATTCTCGCATCGACGTCGTGACGATAAGTTGCCGTTATACCAAATTCACCGACTGATTTATTAAAGGCCGCTCCGCCGCGGATCATATACCGCGACCCTTTATTCTCAAGCATCTCACCCTTACTTCCCGGATAAAGGCTTGCCTTTGTCCCTGTCCACTCATAGACATTTCCGATCAGATCGAAAACACCCCAGTCATTCGGACACGACGCAGTACCGACCGCATCAGGCTCCGTAATTTCCCTATCTATAACCGCACATTTCGCTTGAAAAGTGTCTCCCCACGGATAAAGGTTATCTTTGGCACCATTTCGTGCCGCATATTCCCACTCGGCCTCGGTTGGCAGCCTGTATGTGACTCCGTCGCGTTTCGACCGCCAACGGGCAAACGCATTTACATCTTCAACATTTACAAACCTGACCGGCATCTTTTCCTGTCCCGTAATAGGTTTGTCATTGACCCAGTGGACCGGAACCGGCCGGTAACCGCTTTCGCTCACAAACGCATAATACTCCGCGTTGGTCACCTCGGTCTTATCCATTTCGAACGCCGACACCGCCACGGGGTGTTCGCGACGCTCGTTCTCAAGGCCGTCATTGCGGCCCATCTTAAAGGTTCCGCCTGGTATCGCCGCCAGATCTGTCGCAAACTGTACAGCCGGTGATACGGACGGCGGAGGTGTCGCCGGATTGGTGTTATTCCCTGCCGTCTTGCTGCCTCCACCAAATGCGCCAAGCATATACGCAGCACCAGTACCTATGATTCCAATCAGTAAGAGTGTTAATAATCCGCCAATTCCCAAAAGCACAGGCGAAACTCTTGACTGCTCTCTAGGCGAACTCGTATCTACTGAGACATCAAAACGGCTCGACCCGTAATTCTGCAGGACGGTCAGCTCCATTTCGTCATCCGCGTCCGCGATTCCGCGCGCCGTCGTGATGGGTTTCAGTCCGGCATCGGTGGCTCCCATATTCGGTCTCGGAATTGCGGCCCTGGAATCAAAGGCTCCCGACTTTAATTCGGCAACGACCTCCCGCGGTTTACCGTCACAAATGACGTCGCCGAGCCAGTCCTGAAAACCGTCATGGCTTACGCGCAGCCGGTGGTTTCCGCTCTGTATGCCGTCAAGCAGCAGCAAGCCGTCGTCCTTGGTCCTGCCGACAGAGATGTTATCGACATACACACTTGCTTTCGGCGGTTTAGAGGTGATCTTCAGTGAGGATACAGGCAAAGTCCCACCGGATGCAGTATTAATGAACTGCGAACCCGGCTGAACAGCCTGGAGCAGTTCAGCTACAAATTGCTCGACCGATGCCGTCCGTTGATCTTTATCTTTTTCAAGCGTATGAAGAACGGCACGTTCGAGTTCTGGTGAAATGCTTACACCAACATCAGCAAATGTCGGTGCCGGGTCGGAGATGTGCTTTTTCATGATCGCTGGTATGGATGAGCCTTTGAACGGAACATCCCCCGCCAGCATCTGAAACAACATCACACCCAGCGAATAAATATCGGAGCGCGAATCGGGCTCTTCATCGGCCCACTGTTCCGGCGCCATGTAATAAGGCGAGCCCATCAACCCGGTTGTCTGTGCCTGAATGAACGAACCTAAAAGTTCGCCCGATTTGATCTTTGCGAGCCCAAAATCGAGGATCTTAACGGCCTGCGACAAGCTTGGCTTGTCGCTACAGATCATTATATTCAGAGGCTTTAGATCGCGGTGGACGATGCCCTGATGATGTGCCGCACCGACGCCGGCACATACCGCCGAGATCAATTCAAAGGCTCGTTCGGGGGAAAGTGATTTTTCGCGCGCCAAGAGGTCATGAAGCGATTCGCCCTCGACATACTCCATCACAAGAAACGGCAGAGTACCGTCAATCACCCCATAATCGGTCACGCTCACCACATTCTGATGGCGGATCGCGGCGGCGGCCAATGCTTCCTGTCGAAATCTGGTGACAAGCTGCGGATCGTTACCGACGAGATCGGGCAAGATGACCTTGATAGCAAGCTGGGTCTTTAGATAGGCGTGCCGGGCCTTGTAAACAACCCCCATTCCACCCTGCCCGAGCCGGCATTCGATGTGATATTTGCCCTCCAAAACCGGTGCTCCGCTGATCGTATGAACCGTCGGCATCCCATCGTGTGGACAGGTCTGCACGTCATCAGCGAAACAATTTTTACAAAGCTGGCATTCCTTCATTTAGGTTTTGTGGCAACAAACAGATATAAGCAATTAGGGCCGTGCGGAAATTAGATGTTTCGCGACCGCCGAAAGTAGCTATAGTACGGTTCGATTTTAGTTTTTTTGCATTTTTCATGCAAGGTAGAATATGAACGCAAACCGGCACCTCACGTCACAGAAATAATATTTACGTAAACGCGTCAGTTTTTGATCACAATATTTACAAGGCGTTTTGGCACAACGATAACCTTTACGATCTCTCTACCGTCGGTATATTCGCGGACCTTTTCGTCCGCCAAAGCCATTTTTTCAAGCTCTTCGTTAGGCGTTTCTGGTGACGCCATTACACGCGAACGCAGTTTGCCGTTGACCTGCACAGGTATCTCGATCTCGTCGGTTTTCGCCAGCTCTTCATTGTATTCGGGAAAGCGTGCTCCGTGGGCCAACATCCCTTCTTCGTTGCCGACAAGCATCGCAAAAAGCTCTTCGGCAGTATGCGGGGCAAATGGCGTCAGCATTAGCGTCAATGATGTGAGGGCTTCACGAATGGCGAAAATATAGTTTTCGTCAGCGTTTTCAGGCTCTGCGCCAAAATCACCTATGGCATTGGACAACTCCATCAAAGCCGCGACCGGCGTGTTGAATTGCAGGCTGTCGAAACTATCTCCGACGCGTTTTATTGTTTGATGGGTTTTTTGTCTTAGTTTACGGGCCGAAGCTGACGCCTCCTGTCCGCTTACCGCTAACTGCTTACCGCTTACTGCCTCTTGCCATTTATAAACCAATCGCCAAACACGTTGCAAAAATCTGACCGCACCTTCGATGCCAGCCTCGTTCCAGACAAGTTCGTTCTCGATCGGCGCCGCAAACATAACGAAAAGGCGCGCGGCATCGGCACCGTATATGTCCACCATTTCGTCGGGGTCAACGCCGTTGCCCTTAGATTTTGACATCCGCTCGATGGCGTATTTGAGCGGTTTGCCGTTAGTTGAGACCACACCCGTGATCTTGCCTTTGGCGTCCCGTGTTACGGTGACATTACCCGGGACATAATAGACACGCTTTCCTCTCTCATCATCAAAAAATGTCTCGCCGACGACCATTCCCTGCGTCAACAGACGTTTAAAAGGCTCGTCAAACTTTACCAATCCGAGATCGCGCAGCACCTTCGTCCAAAAGCGTGCGTAGATCAGATGCATGATGGCATGATCGTCACCGCCGATGTATTGGTCAACCGGGGTCCAATAAGCCGCCTTTTGCGGGTCGAATGGCAGTATCTCATTCGCCGCGTCGGTGTATCGAAAGTAATACCAGGACGAATCGACAAACGTATCCATCGTGTCGGTCTCGCGTTTTGCTGGCTCGTCACAATTTGGGCATGTTGTCTCGTAGAATTCCGGCACCTTAGCCAGAGGCGATTCGCCCGTGCCAGTGATCGGGGCGTTTTCAGGCAGCAGGATCGGCAAATTCTCAAATTTCTCAGGCACGACGCCGCACTTATCGCAATAGACGATCGGTATCGGCGAACCCCAAAAACGCTGTCGTGAAATGCCCCAGTCCCGCAGACGATAGGTTGTCGCAGCTTCGCCAAAACCATTCGCGGCGGCGTGAGCGGTCATCTCTCTCTTAGCGACATCCGACGTTTTTCCCGTCCATTCGCCTGAATCTACAAGCACTCCATATTCGGTAAATGCCTCATCTGATCCGTGTCCATCTGCGTTGATCTGCGGTTCAATTACTGTTTGGATAGGCAGGTCGAATCTCTTTGCAAATTCAAAATCGCGCTCGTCGTGGGCCGGAACCGACATTACCGCTCCGGTTCCGTAATCCATCATCACGTAATTGCCGACCCAAACAGGCAGATCTTCACCGCTGAAAGGATTAACGGCCTTTAGACCCGTATCGATACCATCTTTTTCGATCTCCACTTCGTGGTCTTTTGGCTTAAGATTCTCAGCTATGATCGCGTCGATTCTGGCGATCAAGTGAGTTGAAAACGAGGCTCGATGGGCTTGAATAACAGGATGTTCAGGAGCAATGACAACGGCGTTCGCCCCATAGATCGTATCGATTCGGGTTGTAAAAACTTTCACCAAACTCAGTTCGTCGCCTTTAACTCGAAACTCGGAACCTGAAACGCGAAACTCTACGAACGCCCCTTCCGACCTACCGATCCAATCGCTCTGACGTTTCAACACATTCTGCGGCCAGCCGTCAGCAATGTCGGCCATATCGTCGAGCAATTGATCGGTGTAGGCGGTCGTTCGCAGGAACCATTGCTCAAGATCTTTCTTTGTAACGGGATTGCCGCACCGCCAGCACAAGCCGCCGCTCGCCTGCTCATTCGAAAGCGTCGCCTGATCGTGTTCGCACCAGTTGACCTGAGTCTGACGCTTGTAGGCGAGGCCCATTTCGTACATTTTCAGAAAGAACCATTGGTCAAATTTGTAATACTCCGGCCGATGGGCCGCCATCTGCCGCCGCCAGTCATAGCTAAAGCCCATCCGCTCAAGCTGGCCGCGCATCAAGATGATGTTTTCCTCGGTCCACTCCCGCGGATTAACGCCACGTTTTACCGCCGCGTCCTCAGCCGGTTGTCCGAACGAATCCCAACCAAAGGGATGCAAAACATTAAATCCGCGAAGCCGCTTGTACCACGCGAGCGCATCACCCGCCGAATAATTCCGCACGTGTCCCATATGGAGATTGCCCGACGGATACGGAAGCATTTCGAGCTGAAAAAATTTAGGCCTATTTTCGTCAATTTCTGCATGAAACGCACCGCTATCGGCCCATTTCCGTTGCCATTTCTGTTCGATCTTTTTTGCGAAATATTTCTCGTCCATATTCTTGAGTCTTGAGTCCGGGGCCGTAAGTCGAGAGTCGGTGCCTAAATCAAGACCGTGCTCCTGGCTCGAAAAAAATAAGTTTAGCGAATAAAAGCGTGTCTATCCACCCAAAGAGTTTCTAATCGTTGAATTTAGTAGATTTCGCCGCGTCGTCAGCATGACGAGCGGCTATATAAGGGCGAGGCTGTTCGGACAAAACATCATGTTCAAATTCTAAGATAATCCGGCCTAACAAGTCCAATTTTTTCTTTAAATATTTTCACGAAGGTGATATTCTTGCAGAACCTTAAATATTAGGAGTTACTTATAACGAAATACTTAATGATTACCAAAACAGTTTTGCAGCCGGTCGAAACTTGATAACATGAGTTTTTGGTTAGACCGTCTGCCCCGGAAAACAGGAGGCAAGATGATGGTCAACCGAAACAATATAAATACGCATCCCCATCACGACACACAGTCCCGGCAAGACTCCGCCGCCGCCATTAATTATTCTCCCGAAACTCATTCCTCAAAGAGATCCTATCCAAAAGACAATTCGCGTATCGACGATCTAATCGTTTCGCTTGCCGATGCTCACGAAAACGCACGCGCCCGGCAGGTGACGGAATGGGAGCAGATGCGTCAGCAGAATCTTACGCTTTCGGTGTAACACGTTTATGCAGAATAGCTTTTCACGTTTCGCTCGAGATTTGGTCTAATTGATTCATGCAAGCTATCAGCAAGGGGAAAAGTGCTCTTACGGATCTTCGCGGGTTTTATAACGAGGTGCGTTCGTCGACGGAGAAGCTGTGCGAACCGCTTGAAACCGAAGATTACATCCCACAGCCCACCGTCGATGTCTCACCGCCAAAATGGAACATTGCCCACACAACTTGGTTCCTTGAGGAAATGATACTCAAAAAGCATCTGCCCGAATACAAGGTTTTCGACGACCTGTTCGGTTTTCTGTTCAACAGTTATTACAACTCCATCGGCAAACGCACCGAGCGCGACCATCGCGGCAGCCTCAGCCGCCCGACCGTAAAAGAGGTCTTTGCCTATCGTAAATATGTCGATGAGAATATGGCAAAGCTGATAATGTCTGAACCGGATTCTGGCCCGATAAGAGACCTTGTCATTCTCGGCCTCAACCATGAACAGCAGCATCAGGAGCTTTTCCTAACCGATCTCAAATACACCTTGAGCGTAAATCCGTTATTTCCCGTTTATCGCAAAGATTATCTCCCTGAGGAGACGGCTGAAACCACATCGAACAGTTTTGTCGAAATCGAAGGTGGAATTCACGAGATCGGGTATGACGGTGACGGATTTTGTTTTGATAACGAACTCGCCCGGCACAAGGTGTATCTCGACGATTTCGAGATCAGCAGTTCGCTCGTGACAAATGGAGAATTTATCGAATTTATCGAAGCCGGGGGCTACACCGATCACCGCTTGTGGCATTCCGAAGGTTGGGATTGGGTCAATCAAAACGGGATCGGATCTTCGCTCTATTGGCATTCTCGTGACGGCGGCTGGTCGCATTTCACATTTGGCGGACTGCGCGAATTACCTTTGAATGCCCCGGTTTGCCACGTCTCATACTACGAGGCCGCCGCCTTTGCCGAGTGGAAAGGAATGCGGCTCTCGACGGAGCCGGAGTGGGAAACGGCGAGCGGAAAGCTCGATTGGGGCAAGCGTTGGGAATGGACGAATTCGGCCTATTTGCCGTACCCGGGATTTAATAAAACGGCGGGCGCTCTGGGTGAATATAACGGCAAATTTATGATCAATCAGATGGTCCTTCGCGGTGCGTCATCAGTGACGCCGGCTGGTCACAGCCGGGCGACATACAGAAATTTTTTTCATCCGCACCTTCGTTGGCAATTTACGGGAATAAGACTAGCGAAATAGGATTTTAACAGGATGGATTCATCAACCTCACCTGAACTCTCACAATTTGCCGACGACGTCCTTCGCGGCCTCTCATCGACACCGAAAGAACTATCGTCAAAATACTTTTATGACGACGCAGGCTCGCGGTTGTTTCAGGAGATAATGAAGCTGCCCGAATATTATCTCACGGGGTGCGAGCACGAGATATTTACCGAGCAATCGGATGCGATCTTTCACGAATTTACCAATGGCGACGGAGCATTTGACCTGATCGAACTCGGCGCGGGTGACGGCACGAAAACCGCAGTTCTAGTCGATCATTTTCTAAAGCAAAACGCCGACATCTCGTATTCGCCGATCGATATTTCGCAGGAAGCTCTCGACGTGCTTTCCGCCAAATTCACCACCAAATTTCCCGGTTTGAAGATCGAAACCCGAACCGGCGACTATTTCCGTATTCTCGAATCGCTAAAAAACGGTTCAGGGCGTCGAAAGATACTTCTCTTTCTTGGCTCAAATATAGGCAATTTCAACCCCGAGCAGGCTCTTGTTTTTTTTCGGCATCTGCGTGACGTGATGAGCGACGACGACCTGCTATTCATTGGCTTTGATCTGCAAAAGGACCCTCATGTTATCGTGCCGGCCTATGACGACGCCGCAGGCATAACGGCGGCCTTCAATCTTAATCTGCTCAAGCGTATCAACCGCGAACTAGACGCCGATTTTGACCTCGATAAATTCACCCACTACGCAAACTACCGCCCCATCGAGGCCTCGGCCCGCTCATTTCTCATCAGCCGGGAACGCCAAACTGTGAATATCGCTGCTCTGAATCACAGTTTCGAGTTCGACCAGTGGGAAGCCGTATTTATGGAAATTTCTCAAAAATACAG
>JBDSCV010000274.1:0-3841 GCA_039920905.1 Pyrinomonadaceae bacterium | reverse complement strand
ACGCTGTGTCGCCGACTAATATTTTCAATGCCTCAGCCACCTGCGTTGCCGAAACGGTCGCAATTATCGGCATTATCACACCCGCCGTGTCGCACGTGGGCGACGAACCCGCGTCGGGCATTTCGTCGAAAATACAGCGTAGGCAAGGCGTCTCTCCTGGGATTATGGTCATCGTCGTGCCGTAGCTCGACACCGCCGCGCCATAAATCCAGGTCTTGTTATGTTTTACACACGCATCGTTTAGCAGATAGCGAACCTGAAAATTGTCGGTGCCGTCCAGCACGAGATCGCATCCGTCGATAAATTGTTCAATGTTTGAGTTGTTGACATCCGCGATGATCGCCTCGACCTCAATTTCCGAATTGATCTCCGCGATCCGTGTCTTTGCAGCGACCGCTTTCGGAAGACGTTCAGCAGCATCGCTTTCCTTAAATAATGTCTGTCGTTGAAGATTAGTGAACTCAACAAAATCACGGTCAACAATTCGCAGCTTACCTACGCCCGCCCGCGAAAACATTTCGGCATGAGAGGCACCGAGCGCACCGCAGCCGACGAGCAAGACGCGCGAATTCCCGAGCCGTTCCTGTCCGGCTTTGCCGATTTCGGGAAATAGTATTTGCCTGCTATATCGTCCGTTCATTATTTCCCCGGTGTCCCAATCTGCCGGTCATTAACCGCCTCTTTGCACGCCTGAACAAACAAATCTAATCAAACAGTTGTTGAAAAAAGTTCCGAGTTTATTCTGGCAAAAACAGACTCTCGCATCTCGTCAAGCGGAGCAGATCGCCCAGTCCATATCTCAAACTGTCTCGCCCCTTGCCCGATAAGCATTTCGAGGCCGCCGAAAGCCGGAATCCCGGCTTTTTTCGCCTCACGGATTATCGGCGTGTCCGTTGGTGTAGTCACAAGATCATAGACAAATTTTACACCATCGAGCTGCTCGGCTTTGAAAAGCGATTCGTTTTCGAACTGCCCGGTCATGCCGAGTGGGGTAGTGTCCACTACAATTTCAAAACCTGAAAGATCGGCTTTTGATCGTTGGTCTTTGGTCCGCGATAATTTTGCAAACTTAACATCGAATTCGTTTGCTAACAATTCTGCTTTGTGCAGATCGCGGGCAAAAACAGTCACATCGGCCTTTTCTTGTTTCAGAGCGTACACACACGCACGGGCTGCTCCGCCCGCCCCGAAAAGAGCGACACGAACGCCGCTAAGATCGCCAAACTTCTCTTTCAGCGGAGTAATAAAACCGTGTGCGTCGGTATTGTAGCCGGTCAGTTTTCCGGCTTCGATTTTGACCGTGTTGACCGCACCGATCTTTTCGGCGGTCGGGTCAATGGCGTCAAGATGTTTCATTATCGTCTGTTTATGCGGCATCGTGACGGAAAATCCACCAAAATTAAGCTCGATTTCACGGGTTTTGCATTTTACCAATCGGCGCATAAATTCTTCGATATCTTTGACGAGAAACGGAACAAACACGGCATTAACCTTCTGAAAAGCGAACGCCGTATTGTGTATATAGGGCGAAAGCGACTGTGCAACCGGATCACCAATAACGCCAAAAACCTTGGTGTTTTCGTCGAGTTCCCGGACGCGGTAAATTTCGACCAGATCCCTTGCAGTGATCTGTCCCGGCGCGGTTTCGCCGCGGGAATCGAGCGACGCATAGGTCATAAAAGCACCGTAAGCCAAACCCAATATCCGCGTCCATTTCCCGACCTCGCCCATGGCGATCGGAACGATCTGCTTGTTTTGAGACTTCGCTCGTTTTAGCAGCTTCCAAACTGGAATTGTGTCTAAGATGTCGTCCGCACGCACAGCGATTTTTACAACGTCCGTGTCAGAGGCTGCTAATCGAAAATAGACAGCGTCGAGATCGTCGGGTGTTTTCTCAAAATCATGATACGAAAGTATCCGGTCGTTCCAGTTCGCGGCCTTGCTGAATACATCTTCTTCGACGTCAGCGGCCCAAAATCCAGGTGAAGGATTTCGCCAAAACGCAGTTCTGTCTTCCACAGACGCCGTGTTGTTACCACCCTGCTCGGGTGAGCGAAAAGTCGCAAGCAGTGGTTTTTTGACGATTAAACCTGCGATCTCCATCCGGCATTTATCTACTTGAGACGGCTCTAGGCTATCAAAACGCACCTCGATCACGTCGGCGAATTCCTCCGCCCGCTTGATGTTTCCGATCATTTCATCAGCGGTTTCGGCACTGACCGAAACGCAGATCTTGCCGTTATTCATGTAGTCGTACTTTTTTGATCCAATACAAAGCTGACGGCCATAACCAGGCAAACAATGACGCAGACCGACGAGGCGACGACGATGGCTGTGTTGCCGCTCTGTTTAACAGCGATCGCGGTTGCGGCCCACGCGATCGCGAGCGGATAAAAATAATTTTGTAATCTTAGCCGAACGATCACCGCTAAAGTAGCCGCGAAAATAATGGATGCGACTCCGAGCGTGTTCCAACCTACAGGCGGCATTTCGACACCTAAATATTTTAAGAAGACGGCAACATTAACCAACGTTGCGGCCGTCACCCAGCCGGCATAGACGCCGAACACAGATTTGGTAAGAAGCCTCCCGCCGATTGCTTCTGGGCGTCGAAACCGGACAAGCATCAAAATGAGCGTGATCAATAATAAAAGGATCAAAAACAGACATACCGCGATCTGATCCCGGTGCCAAAAATATATCCACGCGCAATTCAACACGCAGCTCAAAATATAGAGCGAGCGGACTGGGCGAAATCGAGTCAGATTAGGTGGCAAAAGCTGGTAAATACTAAATGCAAGTAGTCCAAGATAGATCACGCTCCAGATCGTAAATGCATAACCCGCTGGCGTCAGAACCGTCGGATATTTACCAGAAATAAACTCAGGTGTTACCCCGTTTACATAGCCGGCGGCTGCGAGCCCGTTAAAGGCAATTGTCGCAATAGTTGCAACGAGCACGAGTACTGACCGCATCCGATCCGGAGAATTGGGTTCATTCGTCATTGGCTGATTATCTCACTAAAATGCAAAAATAATCGCCGACGCCATTACTGAATTGACGATTTCGTATGAAAATAGCGGAAAACGTAAAGTTTTGTAAGTTGAAATTTGCTGAAAAATAACATTACCAACCAAATTCCCTGTAAAAGCGTCTTAAACACGTCTTTGGCATCGAGATTGCCTTGAGATAAGCGGACGCACTTTCCCTCTTTCCCCGAGAGAGTAATTTATCGAAAGAGGAAAAATGAAAGCCATGAAAGTTTTACAGAAAATATTATTTACGTTTGCGATGGTTGTCGCGTTAACGTTGGCTGTTTCGGCTCAAAATGACCAGAAAAAGCCGCCGCCAAAGGGTGATCCGCCGGTGGTCACGCCACAGCCAAAGCCCCGCCCGCCGCCGCGTGAAAATCCGCCGCCAGATTCGAATAAGCCAAAGAAACCAGGTTTCTCTATCATTTCAAGGCTCCAGGCCGAGGGCGAATCAGCCTAAAACAGAATTGACCTGCAAGAAGGTGGTTCCATCACGGAACCGCCTTTTTTGTGTCCTGAACCCCGCGAAATTTCTCTTTCCGGTCTTTCTGGGCTATATTTGTGAAAATCATTAACTCTACATTTCACGCCGAGGAGAATTTTCGATGCCAAATTTTATCCGTCCGCTCCGCTCAGTTCTATTAATTGCACTTGTCCTTCTGGCCGCCGTCCCAGCCCTTTATTACTCTCAGTCCGTCGATCCTTCGCTTTATCAGAGTATGCAATGGCGAATGATCGGGCCGTTTCGTGCAGGGCGAACGGTCGGAGCGGTGGGCATACCGTCGCAGCCAAATGTATTTTTTATGGGC
>JBDSCV010000273.1:0-7439 GCA_039920905.1 Pyrinomonadaceae bacterium | reverse complement strand
GCGGCTTTCATCTCGCCCATCTCTGCAAGCTCAGATCCGTCGGACGATTTTGTGATCGCACCGATAGGGAAGACATTAGCGAGTTCGGCACGCTCGGCCTGTTCGATTATGTAACGCGTGATCGCGGCGTTGTCGTTGATGGGGTTTGTATTCGGCATCGGACAAACACTCGTCCAACCGCCTTTGACCGCTGCAGAGCAGCCCGAGGCGATCGTTTCCTTATGCTCCTGCCCCGGCTCTCGCAGATGCACGTGCATATCAATAAATCCGGGCGCGACAATCAGCCCGCTCGCGTCAAATGTCTCGACATCCGATGGTTTTACGTCATCGCGGCCAAGCCACGCCGCGACTTTGCCATCCTCGATGAGGATATCGATACCGCTGTTTTGGCTTTCAGCGGGATCAATAAGGTGGCCATTTTTGATCAACAACTTCATAAACTACCCGTTTGTCGGGCTGCCTCCGGTGGCTAAATACAAAACCGCCATCCGCACGGCGACGCCGTATTTTACCTGATCTAGGATGAGCGAGCGCGAACTGTCAGCGACGTCCGAAGAAATTTCGATGCCTCGGTTCATCGGCCCGGGATGTAACACAATGGCATCTTTGCGGGCCAGATCGAGCCGTTCGTTTGTCAGGCCGTAGTGAATCGCGTATTCGCGTAGGGTCGGGAAATATGCCGCATCCTGCCGCTCGCGTTGGATTCGCAGGATCATAACCACATCGGAGCCTGTGATGGCGTCTTCGACCTGCGGACATACCTCAAGTCCGTTCTCGACCAAATAAGCGAAATCCTTGGGGACAAGAGTTCCGGGGCCGGCGACGCGGACTTTGGCTCCCATTTTTGTTAGGAGATGAATGTTTGAGCGGGCGACGCGGCTGTGGAGAATGTCCCCGACAATGGCGACTTCAAGGCCGTTAATTTTCTTTTTGTGCTCGCGGATCGTCATCGCGTCGAGCAATGCCTGAGTCGGATGCTCGTTCGCTCCGTCGCCCGCGTTGATGATCGCGGCCTGCGAAACCTTGGCAAGCTGGTGCGGCACGCCGGCGGACGAATGGCGGACGACTATGCAATCGGGAGCCATTGCGTCGAGATTCATTGCGGTGTCGAGCAGCGTCTCGCCTTTGCTGACGCTCGATGAAGAAACGCTGATATTTACGGCGTCGGCTGAGAGACGTTTGGCGGCCAGCTCGAATGATGTGCGTGTGCGGGTCGAAGGTTCGAAAAAGAGATTTATTACCGTTTTGCCGCGCAGGGCTGGAACTTTTTTTATCTCGCGTGTCGAGATCTCACTAAAAGTTTCGGCGGTGTCGAGAATACCGGTGATCTCCGCGGCGGTTAGGTCGCGGATTCCGAGTAGATCCCTACGTCTGAACGGTTTGTCCATTCTAAAAGCTAAGCAAAAAAAAACAGGCTACGCAGCCTGTCTTTACGGTCTTTCAAAAATGCCGACGGCCTCGACATCGTCAAATTCTTTGAGCATGACCTTTATTATCTCGGTCTGTTTGGTCGGAACTATTTTGCCGACAAAATCTGCCTGTATCGGGAGTTCGCGATGTTCGGTCCCGCGATCGATCAGGACGGCGAGCTGGACCTTTCGCGGACGGCCAAAATCCATGAGCTGATCCATCGCGGCCCGGATGGTTCGGCCGGTGTACAAAACGTCATCGACAAGAACAACCATCTTCCCGTCTATATCATGCTCAAGTTCCGTACGGTTTACGATCGGATTTGCCCCGACGGTCGAAAGGTCGTCGCGGTAGAGCGTGATATCGATAATGCCATAGAGCGGACGCTCGCCTTCGAGAGTCTCGATTTTATCGACAATACGCTCAGCGAGTGGCACGCCTCTTCGACGGATGCCAACGATGTAAAGGTCTTTAGGGCCGTGATTTGATTCGACGATCTCGGTCGCGAGTCGTCGCAGGGCACGCTTCATTGCTGCCGAATCCATGATCCGCGATTTCTCTACCAAATTTATTTTATCACCCATTTGCAAGCAAATCGTAACAAAGGAAGGTTCCAAGTTCAAAGTTCCAAGTTCAAAGTTTCGTAAACAGCGTGATTACATTAGAATTAAGCAAAATTTGATGTCGAAAATCTGGCAAAAATTTGTGCGACCGATCATGTTTGGCCTCGATGCCGAGCGTACGCACGAGTTTGGGATCGAGGCGATGAAACTCGGATTCGGTGGCTCGGCTTTGCCAGCGTCTTTCGACGGATTCGGCGGGATTGAGAGATTCGGACTGAAATTTGCGAATCCGCTTGGCATCGCCGCAGGATTTGATAAAAACGGCGTGGTGGTGAATCAACTTGCTTCGCTGGGCTTTGGTTTTGTCGAGGTCGGGACGGTGACCTACCAGCCACAAACCGGAAAGCCGAAGCGGAGGCTTTTTCGGTTGCCTGATGATAAGGCATTGATAAACCGGCTCGGTTTTAATAATGACGGAGCCTCTCTTGTGGCTGAGCGGCTAAAAAAAATAAAACGCCGATGCGTGGTCGGAGTTAATATCGGCAAGAACAAGGACGTGCCAAATGAAGAGGCCACTGAGAACTACCTTAACGCCTTTGATCTGGTTCATCCCGTGGCGGATTATGTCGCGGTAAATATTTCGTCGCCTAATACGCCGAATTTGAGAGAGTTACAAGAAGCGGAGAGCTTAGATGATCTGCTAAATGCCTTACAACAGCGAAACACTAAGATCGGGCCGAAGCCTCTGCTTGTGAAGATCGCTCCCGATCTGTCAGACGGTGAAATCGAGGCTATTGTTGATATTTCGCTGCAATACGGGCTATCCGGGATAATTGCGACAAATACGACCGTCTCGCGTAATGGCCTGCAAACGGCCGGGACCGAGAACTTTGGGGCAGGAGGGTTGAGCGGGAAGCCGCTGACGGCTCGATCGACTGAGGTCGTCTCAACAATTTATCGATATTCAAAAGGTAAGCTGCCGATCATTGGCGTCGGCGGCATTTTCTCGGCGGACGATGCTTTTGCAAAGATCGCCGCCGGGGCGTCTCTGATCCAGGCTTACACAGGTTTTATTTATAATGGGCCATCGTTTGCCAATGAAATAAATTCGGGTTTAGCTTTAATTCTAAGAGAACGAGGATTCAAAACGCTTGATGAGGCGGTTGGCTCTGCAATTAATTCGGTGTGATCACGGTTATTATTTGACACAACCTGCACAGAGGCTATAATTAACGCTTTGCTTTCTGCGACATGTTTTGCAGTATTTGCACTTATTGACAATGAATATTGATCTGGCAAGTGTTGGCAACATTGCGAAGCAAATCGATGTGTCACTCGATCCAACCGAGATCGATCTCGACGGCGAGAATGTGAGATTGACCGCGAAGGTGAGGTTAAACGGTGACCTGGAAAGACTAGATGCGAGAGCACATCTATGCGGTACGATTGAGACAGATGTCGTGCTTGATTGCACCCGCTGTCTTGAGCCGGTCGAAAAGCACCTTGATATTCCGGTAAGAGCAATTTTCGTCGATTCGACCCACGACAATACGGGGGCCGAGGCAGAGATCAGCGATGAGGCACTGGACGAGTCGGTCGTCCAGGACAGCAAGATAGATCTGGCTGAAGTGGTCCGCGAACAGATACTGCTTTCGCTGCCGGAGCAGATTTTTTGTAGGGAAGACTGCAAAGGGCTTTGCCCGAAATGCGGTGCGAACCTAAATTTGATAGATTGTAAGTGTGCCAGTGACGAGGTTGATCCTCGTTGGGAGGCTCTGAAGAATTTGAAATAGACGTTAATAGTAAAACGTGAATGGTAAATAGTTTTTCTATTCACGATTCACGCTTTACTATTAACGGAAACGAATTATGCCAAATCCAAAACGACGACATTCACATGCCCGCACGCGTACGCGCCGTGCCCACGATTCGCTTAATACGCCGCAGTTCTATCTTGACAAAGATTCGGGCGAAGCAAAGGTGCCCCATCGCATCGACGCCAAAACCGGTATGTACAAGGGTCGCAAGATAATCGACGTCAGAGAAACTGAATAGATTTTTGAAATTTTCTAAATTTTGAGTTCTAATTCTAATCTAATGACAGGACAAAACGCGGGAATCATCGGCATGGGACACGCTTTTCCGGCCGGCATTTTAACCAATGCCGATCTGGAAACAATGGTTGACACAAACGATGAGTGGATAACCTCGCGCACCGGCATCAAGCAGCGGCATAAGGCTGCGGACGACGAATACACTTCGCAATTCGGCACACGAGCTGCGTTGCAGGCACTCGAGCGCGCGGGACTTGAGCCCACTGACATCGATCTGATAGTTTGTGCGACCACGACACCTGATCAGATCATGCCTTCGACCGGGGCGTTAATACAGGCCCAAATCGGGGCGACAAACGCCGCCGGGATGGATGTCTTTGCGGCGTGTTCCGGTTTTCTCTACGGTATTACGATGGTCGAATCGATGATCCGCACCGGCCAGATCAAACATGCCCTGATTATCGGTGCTGAGGTTTTGACCAAGTACGTGGATTATACCGATCGGGGAACGTGCGTTATTTTTGGTGACGGAGCCGGTGCAGCCGTTCTTGGCCCGGTTCCCGAAGGCAAAGGAATTCTTGCCACTAAGATCCGTTCAGACGGCCGGTACGAAGAGCAGCTTTATGCACCCGGCGGCGGCACAAAGCTCGGCACAACCCATAAAACCATCGACGACCGTGAGCATTTCTTTAAGATGAAGGGCAATGAGCTTTTCAAGGTTGCAGTGCGTTCGATGGCCGATATCTCGGCGGAAATGGTCGAAAAAGCAGGTTATACCGTCGATGACATCGATATTGTCATTCCGCATCAGGCAAATCAGCGAATCACAGACGCCGTCGCCTCGCGTCTCGGCGTACCTGACGAAAAAGTTTATTCCAACATTGCCGAAATGGGCAATACATCATCGGCCTCAATACCGATCGCTATGGATGAATGCATTCAGTCGGGGCGCATTACGGACGGTTCACTCGTTTTGCTTACCGCGTTTGGCGGCGGTGTCACATGGGGCGGAACGGTAATACGATTTTGATGAGTAAGATAGCTTTCATTTTTCCCGGACAAGGCAGTCAGACCGTCGGAATGGGAAAGGACTTATTTGACAATTTTGCTGCTGCTCGCGAAGTATTCGAGGCGGCGGACGATGCACTTGGGTTTTCGCTTTCGGAAATGTGTTTTTCGGGGGATGAATCCGACCTGCAGCTGACGGCTAATACGCAGCCTGCAATTTTGACCGCATCCATAGCTGCATTTCACGCTGCGATGGCGGAAGGAATGCCCGAACCTGATCTTGTTGCCGGACACAGCCTTGGCGAGTATTCAGCATTGGTCGCGGCAGGCGTTTTGGATTTTGCAGATGCGGTGCGAACGGTAAGAAAACGCGGGACTTATATGCAGGAAGCCGTTCCTGTAGGCGTGGGAGCGATGGCCGCGATACTTGGGCTTGATGTCGAAACGGTCGCCGCCGGGTGTGACGAAGCGGCGCAAGGACAGGTGTGCAGCCCGGCGAATATTAACTCGCCGTCGCAGGTCGTGATCGCCGGAAACTCGGAAGCCGTTGATCGTGCATGTGAGATTTTGAAAGAAAAGGGAGCGAAGAGGGCGATCAGGCTGAACGTCTCTGCACCTTTTCACTGTGCACTTATGATGCCCGCACAAGAGAGGCTAGCAGAAGATGTGGCGGGATTGGAATACAGCGATTTTACCTTCCCGATACTTCATAATGTGGATGCGGCGGAAAATAATGCTGCTGCCGCGGTTTGTGAAAAACTAAAGCAACAGGTTTCGTCGCCGGTGCAATGGCTGCAGACGATCGAAAATATGGGGTCAGATGGTGTCGAAAAATTTATTGAGATCGGTCCGGGCAAGGTTTTAACGGGCCTGGTTAGACAGATCAACAGAGAAGTTGTTTACTCTAACATTGAGAATTCAGAGAGTCTAAGAAATACTATAGAAACGCTATAAAACTTAAGGAGAAAATATGTCAGAAGTTCAAGATAAGATCAAACAGATAATCGTTGATGAATTAGGTGTTGACGAGGCAGAAGTTACAGAAAATGCACGCTTTATCGAGGATCTCGGTGCGGATTCGCTCGACCTCGTAGAACTCGTGATGCGATTCGAAGAGGAATTCGACATCGAAATCCCTGACGAAGACGCAGAGAAGATCCAGGGTGTCCGCGATGCGTATGCCTATGTCGAGCAGCACAAGGCTGCCTAAGCAGTGGTCAGTGGTCAGTGGTTAGTGGTCGGAGAAAAAGTGGCTGTTCAGAGCTATCGACAACTAATCGCATGGCAAAAAGCTATGGAACTTGTCGCGTTGGTTGACGGCCTAACGGACAAGTTTCCGAGAGAAGAACTTTTTGGATTGACGTCGCAAGTTCGAAGGGCAGTAGTGTCCGTACCGTCGAACATTGCGGAAGGTCAGGGTAGAGATTCAACAAAGGATTTCATCCGCTACTTATCCATTGCCTACGGTTCTCTAATGGAGACCGAGACGCAAATTTTAATAGCGGAGATGAGGGAATATGTTTCTTCAGATAATTATAGAAATGTCTTGGAAAAATCTGCTGACGTAGGAAGTTTGGTTAATGGACTGTCTAGGTCGTTAGTGAAGAAACTCGATGCTTGCGACTGACCACCGACAACTGACCACTGACCACCGCAAAATTATGAGACGTCGTGTAGTAGTTACAGGACTCGGTGTGGTGACGCCCGTGGGGAATGACGTGCCTTCGACTTGGAGCGCGTTGATGAACTGTGCGAGCGGAGCCGACTATATCAAGAAATTTGACGCCGAGCGATATTCGGCCAAATTTGCTTGTGAGGTCAAGGATTTCGATCCGCTAAACTTCCTCGATAAAAAGGAAGCCCGGCGGATGGGAGCATTTACGCATTTTGCTTTGGCGGCCTCGGACGAGGCGATGAAGCACAGCGGTCTCGTCATTGACGAATCGAACGCCGATATGGTCGGAACATTCATCAGCTCCGGCATCGGTGATTTCTGGGCGATCGAACGCGAGCACGAAAAACTGCTGAATTCGGGCCCGGATCGCGTTTCGCCGTTCTTTATTGTTTCTGCTATCGTCAATCTCGCTTCGGGTAATGTTTCGATCCGCCATGGTGCCAAAGGGCCGAATTCGGCAACCGCCACAGCTTGTTCGGCGGGTGCTCACGCGATTGGCGACAGCTTTCGCATCATTGAACGAGGCGACGCGGACGCGATGATCTGCGGAGGTGCCGAGAGTGCGATCACGCCAATGTCGGTTGCGGGTTTTGCTTCGATGCGGGCACTTTCGACTCGTAACGACGATCCGAAACATGCGTCGAGGCCGTTTGACTTGACCCGAGACGGTTTTGTGATCGGCGAAGGTGCGGGTTTGATGATTCTCGAGGAACTCGAATTTGCTAAAGC
>JBDSCV010000272.1:0-7770 GCA_039920905.1 Pyrinomonadaceae bacterium | reverse complement strand
ATGCCCATGGCGTTCCCGGAACCGTCTCGTATCTGTTCGTTTATGATAACGACTCCGCCACCCGGCAAGTTAACGGTTTGATTGATCCCTGAAATCGGGATAAACTCCCCGTTGATTCTCAGATTGGCTATCATCACTCCGCCGTCGCAAACAGGTCCACCCGTTGTGCAGGTGCATTGCGAACTCGCTGGCACCAAATCAGAAGTTATGATATTGCCGTTCACCATCAGATTCAGATTGGCAGTTTGAGCTTGCGACCGGCTCTGATCACCGGCACCTTGCGTGGTGGCATCCAGAAGTCCGGTTGTCAGAGCACCACCCAACACATTAGACGACTCCACCGACCTCGTAATCGAACCGCCCCCAGCCGGTAGTTCTCCCGTATCGGCGACGATAGCATTTCCTCCCCCAATGGTCGCATTTACGCTCGTTGCCCTCCCGCTGAAGGTGTTAAGAGCTGTGCTGCATCGCACGCGAATAAATAAGGCGTGATAGGTGCTTGCCGCCCTCAAGGTGAAATCTACCGGTAATGCCGGATCGATGATGGTGTAGGTTGCTGTTACGGGATTATAGGTGCCGGGCGTGAATGACGGGATTGTTACTACCGCATTCGTTCCACTAACCACAGTGAATGACTGCAAACCGCCTCCAGCGTTAACGTGGTCAACCGTCACCGAACCCGGTCCGCTCGTTACACCAAAGGATGCCAAACCTCCGGGAAATAAATCACCCTCACTCACGGTTGCGGCTGGCGTGCATGCTTGGGCACACCGGACACGAATGAAGATCGCGTGATATGTGCTCGCTGCCCTGAGGGTGAAATCTACCGAAAGATTCGGGTCTGTCGCTGTAAAAGTGGCCGTTACCGGATTGTAGGTGCCGGGCGTAAATGCTGGAATGTTCACTGTCGCATTTGAGGAACTAACCACAGTGAATGACTGCATACCGGTTCCCGCATTGACATGGTCAACCGTGACCGAACCCGCTCCGCTTGTCACGCCAAAGGAAGGAATACCACCGGGAAACAGATCACCCTCACTGACCGTCGTCGTTGGCGTGCAGACATTACCGGGAGTTGGTGTCGGAGTCGCTGTCGGAGTCGGTGTTGGTGTCGCTGTCGGAGTCGGTGTTGGTGTCGGTATCGGCGTTGGTGTTGGTGTTGGCGTCGGTGTGGGTGTCGGTGTGGGTGTTAACGAACCACAGATGTCCGTCGTGATGTTCAGTTCCCATCCGCCAGCCAGGTTGCCGAGATCGACACCTTGGTCGTCCACGATATAAAGCGACCATGTACCATTCGGGTTTGTTCCGTTAAAGACCGATAGAGCCGAACCGCCTGAAGGCGCTGGTGCCGGCGCAGGGAATGCGTCGCCGATTGTGATGTTAGTCGGCTTGAACGTTCCGCTAACTAACGGCCCGTCGTCAGGCAGGCTACTGAGTGCAGCGTCGTCGAGCGTTAGCGTCACGTTTACGGCGTCAGGTGCGCCGCCGACATCCGACATGATGGTCGCATTTTGTCCGGCAGGCCCTACAAGCATGATGTCCACGTCGTCGGGGAAAGTGTGGTTAAAATTGATAAGTTTGACCGTTACCTTTGCCACGTTGCCTGTTAAGGTGGCGACCGCAATATTCGCGGGGTAGGGAGCGGCAATCCCGCTGGTCCCACTCGCGGGAATAGATATTGGCGTCGTGTTCGCGAAGTTGGTCGGCGTTCCGCACGGCGTCGGCGTGACAGTCGGCGTAACAGTCGGCGTGGGGGTAGGCGTGGAAGGACCGTTTGGCGTCAGCAGAACCGCGTGAATCTCACCCGTTGAGCGCTGAATAGATTGGGTAATGGCGATTTGGCCCGCATCATTAATTCCGGTGGCGTAGCCGAGCTGATAATCAGCTCCCGAGGCGTCGACGAGAGTGGTCAGGTCGAACATTTGCCCGTCACGATAGATGAACGGGATCCCGTAGAGCGCCCCACCTGTGTAGGGGCGATAGGTGCCGCCGACGACGTGGTCGTCAATATTCACTCCGGTGGCGTAGCTGCGATCGCTCAAGAAGTCGTTAGGTCCGAGCGAACCGAGATCTCGCATCGTCGTGCCATCGTAAAGAAATGCATGCTGACGATTGTCGACCCCATTGATCGTTGAGGTGCCGGCGACATGGCCGTTGGCGTTGATGAAAGCGCCCGAGCTGGAGTCCCCCGCAATGGTGCCAATACTCCGCATTCCATTCACCGCATCCCAGATGAAAGCCCTGGACGTGAAGCCACCCGCAGGCCGTGCATTCCCGGTCACCATGTTCGAATTGTTGATGCTGAGGGCCTGGGCGTAGGGGCCTCCGAGCGTGCCCAGATCGCGCATCCCGTTGGTCGCGTCCCAGATAAAGGCGCGCGTGTTCGACGTGTCCAAGTCGGGCCCGGAGTGGCCGACGATCACTGTCTGATTGTTTATGCCGTTGCCTCGAGCGTAGTCGCCGCTTAATGGCAGAAAGCCAATGTCGGTCGCGGTGCCGTTACTAAAAAGAACGGCATGGCGGATTGAGCCGCCATTTACAGAGTATTGTGAATCGCCGGTAACCTGTCCTGAATCGTTGATCCCCACGCCGGTGCTGGTGTTACCGCCTGGGATGGTGCCGAGATCCTCTACCACGCCATTGGTGAAGCGCGCCGCGTGGATGCTGGTGCCTGAACGGGAATCACCTGTTACCTGGCCGGAATCGTTTATACCCGCCGCATGGCTTATCCTCTGGCCCGTTGTGTTGATCACACCAAGATCGGTAACCCGGTATGTCGGCGCCACGATCATTCGTCCGCTCGTACTGGCGACACCGAATCTAGTGTAAATAGCACTCCCACCCAGAATGGCAAAAGTTATGACCGCCAATGTTAAATTCTTTCGTATTTTCACTGTTCCCCCTTGCAGAGTTCTTCTTCTGTCTTGAAACCTATTATAAACCCGCAATGATGTATCGTAAAGCCTAAGGTAATATGCCGTTTCTTATAAGTAGTTGGTTGAAAAAGCCGGACACTCAGGAAATCCGCTCGCGGAACCTTCGCCTCGGTAAAGTTTGGGCTTTTATTTTGTGTACAAAGTTGAGTTGAGCCATATAAGTCATATTGGCATTGGTTATATCCATGCCAACGCCTTGGCTTCGCTTGTGTAGATAAACGCGGTTCGGTAATATAATAGGTTGGCGAAGAAGGGATGAGGGGCGAGTGACAAGGGACTAGACTAAATACAGAGAGATAACGACAAGATGAGCACAGGAACAGAAACAACCGTCGCTGCCGAGGGGCTTCGCGGGGTGGTCGCCGCACAGAGTGCGATCGGTGACGTCAACGGCGACGAAGGCATTTTAATTTATCAGGGCTATGACATTCATGACTTGGCCGAACATTCTACCTTTGAAGAGATCATTTTTCTGCTTTGGAATGGGCGTTTGCCAAAGGCCGATGAGCTTGCTGCTTTGAATGCTGAGATCCGTGCCAACTATGATGTACCGGCCCAGATCATCGCCGGTATGAAGTATATGCCGAAAGACGCCGATCCCATGGACGTGCTCAGAACCTGTGTTTCGGCGCTTGATTTTTATGATAAGGACGGCCACGGCACCGACCGCGATTCGGCGATGAGGTCGGCGATCAAACTCACTGCTCAAATCGGGACGATCTCGGCGGCTTGGGATAGAATCCGAAATGGCAAGGATGTTGTAGCTCCTGACAAATCGCTTAATATCGCCGAGAATTTTCTTTATATGCTCCGGGGCGAGCGGGCGGACGCGGATGAGGCACATATGTTTGACGTTTGCCTAATACTGCACGCTGATCATGAGTTGAATGCCTCGACATTTACGACGCGTGTCGTGGCGGGAACTTTGGCGGATATGTATGGTGCGGTGACGGCCGGAATTGCGGCCCTCGCGGGGCCGCTTCACGGCGGTGCGAACACCAACGTCATGAAAATGCTGATCGAGATCGGCAGCGTCGAGGCCATAGATGGGTGGGTCGATAAAGCCCTCGAAGACAAGCGTAAGATCATGGGCATCGGTCATGCGGTTTACAAAACCGAAGACCCGCGAGCGACGTGGCTGCGAAAATACTCGAAGCACATGGCCGAGAAAAAAGGCATTACGAAATGGTACGAAATGTCGCAGCGGATCGAGCAGATCATGCACGAAAGGAAAGCGATGTTCCCGAACGTCGATTTTTACTCGGCATCTACCTACTACCTGATGGACATTCCTCTCGATCTTTTCACTCCGATCTTCGCGGTTAGCCGCATCGCCGGTTGGATCGGTCACATTCTCGAACAATACGCTAATAATAAGCTGATCCGTCCGCGTGCCGAATACATCGGCGCCCGCGATCAGAAGTATGTCGCGATCGGCAGCAGGTAGAAAAAATCTTTTGTAAGCTATAAGGCTTCGGGCAGACCGGGGCCTTTTCCTTTACGGAAACTGGCTTGTCGTTAATACCGTATTATTACGCAGTGCTTATTTCAATTGTTTGGAGATCGTCAAAATGAAACAATTTCTTACTGCCCTCTCTTTTTTGTTTGTTGTCGTCATTATCGGCAACACCGTCATCGTTGCCCAAGATATGAAACCACCAGTTGCTAAGAAAGTCCCAAAAATTTTGAAGATACATGGTTACGAGATCACGGATAACTATGCGTGGCTGCGTGACCGTGACAAGAAGGATCCGGAGATGCTCAAGTATCTGACGGACAACAACGCATATACCGAAACTTTCACCCTACCGCACAAGCCGTTTCAGGATGCCCTTTATAAGGAAATGCTCGGTCGCATAAAGCAGACCGACCTGAGCGTACCTTATAAACTGGGCGAATATTGGTATTTTACAAAAACCGAGGAAGGCAAGCAGTATCCGACGTACCTTCGCAGCAAGGCGAAAGACGGAAACGATGCCGTTGTACTTCTCGATCAAAACGAGATGGCGACGGGTTACAAGTTTTTCTCGATCAGCGATTTTTCACCGAGCGATGACGGGAACCTGCTGGCGTTCTCGACCGACACTACCGGTTACCGTCAATACACGCTTCAGATAAAAGATCTTCGGACAGGTAAAATGTTACCCGATAAGATCGAACGGACGACCTCGACTGAATGGTCGAACGATGGCAAATATGTCTTTATCGGTCAGGAAGACGACATCTCGAAACGCTCCGACAAGATCTGGCGGCATACGGTTGGCACGGATAAGAACGAGTTGGTCTTTGAGGAAAAGGACCTGCTTTTTGGCGTCGGTGTCGGGCGTTCGCGTGATCGGAAGATGCTGTTTATCCAGTCTTTCGCAAAAACAATGCGGGAGAGCCGATATTTGGCGGCCAACGATCCGCTCGGCGAATGGAAAGTCATTAGCCCCCGCCGCGAGGGACACGAATACTCGCCCGATTTTGACACCGGAGAATTTTACATCGTTACAAATAAGGACGCCGAGAATTTTAAGGTGATGCGTGCCCCGGCAAGCGATCCGAGCGAGACGAAATGGGCCGATTTTATTCCGTACAACCCGGCAGTTAAGATCGACGACATCAGCTTTTTTAAGGATTACGCGATTATCTCTGAGGTTGAGAACGGCCTCGAATATTTGCGTGTCATGGATCGCAAGACGCGACGGGCCAGCCAGCGTATCGAGACGCCGGAGAGCGTTTATACGATGGCGTTATCGGGCAATCCCGAATATGATACGCCGATCGTCCGGTATGGTTATGCTTCGATGATAACGCCGGATTCTACTTATGAATTCGATCTCAAAACACGCCAAAGCACCCTCATCAAACAGCAGGAAATTCCGAGCGGTTACGACAAGACGCAGTACGAGACCAAACGCCTGTGGGCCGTCGCCCGTGACGGTGTAAAGGTGCCGGTCTCGATAGTCTGGAAAAAAGGAACCAAGCTCGACGGCTCGGCGCCGATGCTGCTTTATGCTTACGGGTCGTATGGTGCGTCGATGACGCCGAATTTCTCGACCGCGCGTCTTAGCCTGCTAAATCGCGGGATGATCTACGCGATCGCCCATATTCGCGGCGGCTCGGAGCTTGGTGAGAAATGGCGGCAGGACGGCCGGATGTATAAAAAGCTAAATACTTTTTACGATTTTGTTGACTCGGCAAAATGGCTGACGGCAAATAAATACACGTCGTCAGACCGGCTCGTTATTCAGGGCGGGAGCGCCGGCGGGCTGCTGATGGGTGCCGTCGTAAATATGTCACCGGAGACGTTCCACGCCGTTATTGCACAGGTGCCGTTTGTCGATGTGATGAATACAATGCTCGACGAAACCCTGCCGCTCACCACCGAAGAATGGATCGAATGGGGCAATCCGAACGCTAAGAAGGATTGGGACTATATGGTGCAATATTCGCCATACGATAATGTAAAGGCACAGAAGTATCCGAATATGCTGATCGAAGTCTCGCTCAACGACAGTCAGGTGCCGTATTGGGAAGGGGCAAAATTCGCGGCCAAGCTCCGCGAACTCAAAACCGATAACAATGTCATTCTGCTCAAAACCAACATGGGCGCCGGCCACGGCGGTTCGTCGGGAAGATATGACAAATTAAAAGAAGTCGCCTTTGACTACACCTACGCTTTGACGCAAGTTGGAATAACGAAATAGGCGAATTTGAGCGATAAAAAAAGGGCGGTGCCGGGAAGAGTCGGCACCGCCTTTATTTTTTCAGTTCACCAGGAAATGTCTAGTAAGAGACCCTGACCAAACGCGAAAGCCGTATTCCGTCATTTGTGTAATAACGTTTGACCATGCGAAAGCGGCGATTACCAACTTGCGTCCGGCGATACTGGCCGTAGTTCCGGTAGCCGTGAGCATTCTTTTTACGCCATATTCCAGGGTGCTTTGCTGGCTGCCAGTCAGCCCGTTCGTTCTCCCTACTTTTTTTCGTATGGTGTTTGTCCTGTCCCGGCTGTGCCGAGACGTTATTACTGTCTGACGGCAGCCAAAAAAAGGTCGTCGCCAATAGCATTGCGATGATGATCATTTTCTTTTTCATAATATTCTCCCGTGCCTAAATAGGTCACATGTTGAATTTTATATGCTTTGCGTACTCCAAGTATGTAATCTACCGCACCGAGACAGAACCTTTATCGTTGTCCGTCAATTTCGGAATATCTGTTGTTTCCAGGATTCCGGTCAGTTTGACGCAAATTTATCGGTCAGCCTGACCGCTTCGCGTCCAAGGAGTTCAATACTCCGCCTTGCCATTTTCTCTCAAACTCAATAAACATCCGCACATGATGACCTTCTGGCTCTTTGGCACGCCCGTTGCCAAAGAGATCGTGGGCACGACCCACCTGAATTTAGAGAGCTTACATAAGCATGGGAGATATTATGAAAAACGAACGACGCTACAAAGTGATGACATATCTTATGGTATGGACATTACTTTTCTCCACGTTGGCATTCGGGCAAGATGCGGGCAAGAGTAAAACTGTTACGAGTGCAGCCGCCGAAAACATCGCACCGTTGTACGCAAATTATCTGATCGAAGTTCCGGCCGGATATGATACGAGCGAAGGTTATGCAAAGGAGGCCCAGACGACCGCACAGGTCCTTTCGTCAAAATCGGGAACAAACCCGGTTTTGATCGATAACCAGGGATACGTGAGAGATCTGGTGCTCCAATCCGTGGCGGCTCGTCTCGCAAGAGATCCGCAGGGGAAGAAGCTTTTCCGGGTTAACTGCAGATCAGCATCGACGATTTTGGAACCGGATATTCGAGCCTTAGCTATTTGCACCGTTTT
>JBDSCV010000271.1:0-14006 GCA_039920905.1 Pyrinomonadaceae bacterium | reverse complement strand
AGTTTTCGGACTCGATGCACCGTAAAAACAGCACGAACCTCAATCCCGGGACGAATGGCATTTGGCTCGCTTTGACCCAGCAAATCTCAAAATCCGGTTACATCAACACCCGTCTCGCCGCTAACATTTTAGTTCCGTTGTCGTACTGTTGTCAGGACCGGGAGTTGTAGCGGCTGGGTTCCTGTGTTTTCAATCTTTGAATTTTCGATTATTATTTCTCTACCACAATGTCCAAGAAAACTCTCGACAAATTCTTCGCTTCACTAGCTGGCTCTCACACCGAAGAGGACGTAAAAAATGCTTACGCGAGATATTTTGACATTGACTACGATACAGCTAATAAGCACGACCTCTATACAAAACAGGTTTTCTTCGAGTTTAAGTTCAACAAAAACTTTCACAATCTCAAGGTGCGTGCAACTACCCTTGCCCAAACGCTCTACTATATTCATCGCTTGAAATTTGGCGGTGATGCCGAACAGCCTGTGCCGTATCAACTCTGCATGGCCGATCAGAACGAGGCGATCATCACTGAGACATGGCTTTGGAAAGAATTTTATTCCGACGAGTCGGGGAAATACGACTGGGACCTTGCTCCGAGTTCGCCGGACCTAAATTTAATCGACGATCTCGCATCGACTCCGGGATTACGGAACATTCGTGTTTATGATGTTCAAAACAGGAGTGCCTTTGAGGTCTTTGCCGCGACGTTGAAGATCCAACTAAACCCGCAGCAGATACTGTGGGGCGACAAAAAGCTGGTCACCGAAGAGAATTTCGAAGACGTCTTTAAATATTGGAACGATGTTTTTGGTGAAGCTGTCCGTAATGGAACAAAGCCGAGCCTATATTTTGTTGCGGACATCCAAGAGGGACATTCGCGGTATTTCGCAACTGAAAGCAAAGTTCTATTCAACGTAGGCGATCAAGTCTGGAAAGAGAAAAAGATACTTGCCCGCGATTATGAGCATTTTTGGTCGATCTACGACCGCGTCCAAGACCCTGAAATCGTTCGTGGCGTATTTGCTAAGATTGACCGTCTTTCGGATGAGTCTTTACGGCGGTTTTACGGAGAGTTTTTTACACCGGTCAAGTTTGCAAGAAAGGCTCTGGGTTATATACAGAAAACGGTTGGCAAGGATTGGTGGAAGAGCGGTGAATACCGTCTATGGGATATGGCGGCGGGGACAGGCAATCTGGAATACGGCTTGCCGAGCGAAGCTTGGAAATACTGTTATATGTCAACGGTTGATGCCGGAGACGTCGAACACTGCAAACGTCTCTTTCGGGAGGCCGAAGTATTTCAATACGACTATCTAAATGATGATGTTGAAAATCTATTCCAGAGTCTCGATTTTGGTTTTTCGTGGAAACTGCCGCAGAAACTCCGTGACGATCTTGCAAATCCACATATAAAATGGATCATTCTCATAAATCCACCATTTGCGACTAGCCAGACTGCGGGAACCACAGGTAAGAGTAAAGCCGACGTAAGCAATACCAAGGTTCGCGAAATTATGCATTCGGAGAACTTGGGTGAAGTGTCGCGAGAATTATTTCAGCAATTTCTTTTTCGTATTAAGAAGGAGTTTTCCCGTCGGATAGCTCATTTTGGATTGTTCTCAACATTGAAATACATAAATTCGAACAACGATCAAAAATTCCGTGATTCAGTGTTCAATTTCGGTTTTGAAAGCGGTTTTGTTTTTTCATCGGCAAACTTTGCTGGAACTAAAGCAAATAATGCTTTTCCAATCGGGTTTGTAGTTTGGAAATTAAATGAAGAAAAGAGTTTAGAGAGTCAAAATATTGTCCTTGACGTCTTTAATGAGCGGGTAGAAAAAATCGGAATAAAGGTCGTTCCAACAGACCATCGAGAAGGATTTCTTAGTAAATGGATAGATCGTACCAGTGCAAATATTAAATTTCCGCCAATGGGCTCGGCAATCGAAGTCAAACCGGGTAACAAAGACAAACGAAATCGTATTGCTGAAGGGTTTCTCGCTTCCCTTATGTGTAAGGGAAACGATATTCAGAACCAGAATTTTACGGCATTCTTGTCAGGCCCTTATGTTAGTGCAGGAGCATTGTCGGTAACGCCGGATAATTTTGAACAGGCGATGGTCGTACACGCAGTTCGGCGAATTCCAAAGGCAGACTGGCTTAGCGACCGCGACCAGTTTTTGCAGCCGAATACTGAACTTTCCGAGGAATTTGTAAATGACTGTGCCGTTTGGAATCTTTTCAGCAACAGCAACCAAACCGCGTCGCTCCGCGATGTGGAATACGAAGGGCAGATATATCAAATTCCCAACCACTTCTTTCCATTTTTGATTTCTGACATCAAGAAATGGAAGATCGGTGACAGTCAGATAGCAGAGGCATTGGCGACTGGAATTGATACCTACGTCGCCAATTGGCTTGCGGGGCAAGACCTTTCACCTGAAGCTATGAGCGTGATACGAAAGGGCAAACAGATATACCAATACTACTTTGAGAATGTCGGTCAAATACCCACGACGAAATTCAAAATAGAAAATTGGGACGCCGGATGGTGGCAGATCAGAAATGCCCTCGGCGATGTAAATCTAGGAAAGGAAATAATGGCCGAGTTAAAGGTTTATCACGGGCAGCTTCGGGAAAAGATAGTCCCGGAAATTAGCAGATATGGAATTATTTGATTCAAATTATTCGTTGTAGCTATATTGGCCGCACGGGCGGTATAGGAGTGATGATCCGCGCATCACGATGGGTATAAAGGGAATATTTTATCTTAATCTGCCCGCGTTTCGGGCGCTGGACCAGCCGATGGCGGTCGAGCTGCTGCTGGACAAGGTGCGGCGCGTGATAGGGACGATACCGGCATTTCAGCTAAAGGAAAATGCATTTATCATAAAGGATCATGCCAGGAGCAGCACTTGCAAGCGGATATCGGCGTCGGCATTTGCCAGCATTTCCGGCTTACGACGAGCGGAACCATTTTATTCCACAACGTAATGATCAACGAGGACGGCGTGCTGCGGCTTGATTCGCCAATGCCACAAGGATCGAACGCGGCGCGACATAGCAGGCGTCCCAGCCATTTTCATTCAACGCACATTAAAAAAATTCCACATCCTGAATCCAATATCCCGCACCTCTCGAAAACTAATCCAAAGGGACAGCAAGCCTTTTCATCAAAGGAAAAATAAAGGGAGATAAGGTAATGAAATTATTTATTGGACTAGTTGTATTGACGCTCGGCGTCGCATTTGGAACATCGACCGCTTCGGCGCAGATGATGGACAAGAAATCGGGAAATCCGATGGTCGGCGGAGCAGCGATGTATAAGACAAAAAACATCGTCGAAAATGCCGTAAATTCAAAGGATCATACGACGCTCGTCGCAGCCGTCCAGGCTGCGGGGTTGGTCGATACGTTAAAGAGTGCGGGACCTTTCACCGTATTTGCACCGGTTAACAGTGCGTTCGACAAACTGCCGGAGGGAACCGTCGAAATGGTACTCAAGCCGGAAAATAAAGCGACACTCGTCAAGATCTTGACCTACCATGTTGTGGCCGGAAATATGGATTCGAAAGCTATTGCAAAGGCTATCAAAAAAGGCAAGGGCAAAGCGGTATTTACGACTGTTTCGGGCGGCAAGCTAACCGCTTCGATGGCGGGCAAAAGCCTGATTCTGACCGACGAAAAAGGCGGCACGTCGATGGTCACGATCGCCAACGTCAAACAGTCAAACGGTGTCATTCACGTCGTTGATACGGTTTTGATGCCTAACTAACGGCCTAAAACTTTCGTTCGGTGATCGAAGGCAAAATATCAAGGTTCCGGCGACCGGCATTTCTGGAGGGGTATGCAGGACAATGGAAAGGGAAAAGACCTTGGATCATCGGGCGAATTCACTCTCTTACGGAATCCTCCGTTCACTAAATCACGCTGACGATATATATTTTAATAGGTCTCACCACTTTATCGCCGGGTGGGCCAGTAATATCGCGGCCCGAAAAAGGATAGTTATGAAATTACTAACTCTATCATTCGCACTAATTGCTCTAGCCGGTTGTTCCGCTTTTATGAGCCAGGTCAATAGCTCCTCCGCGGCGAGCGTAGAAAATACAGCCCCCGAACCGGAGGCGACGCCAAAGGTAAAAACCCTCAATGAGCTTACCTATACCAATGGCGAATTCGACGGTCAGGAAATCATTAAAACCGACGCCGAATGGAAAAAGACACTAACTCCGGAGGAATACCGCATTTTGCGCGAAGAGGGCACCGAGCGGCCCTACGCAAACAAAGAGATGCTCAATAATCACAAACGCGGGGTATTTTATTGTGCCGCCTGTGGCTTGGCACTATTTAAGTCCGATGCAAAATTTGAATCTGGCACCGGATGGCCAAGCTTTTTTAGGCCGATCTTTGCAAAAAATGTGGTTGAAGTAGTTGATAAGAGTTTGGGAGAAACCAGAACCGAGATCGAATGCGCCCGCTGCCACTCTCATATCGGGCATGTTTTTGACGACGGCCCAAAGCCGACCGGCTTGCGATATTGCATGAATTCGCCAGCATTAAGATTTAAGGCCGGAATTTAATTTTTATGACCTAAGCGTTAAGAACCCCTAGCCGAATGTCTAACAGCATGCGGCTTTTTTGTCGAAATTTATCAAATAAATTCTTTATGTTAAAGTTTTGTTATGACCGGAAACGAGATCAGAGCTAAATTCCTTGACTATTTTCAGCAGCGAGGACATAAGGTGGTCCATTCGTCGCCGCTTTTGCCGGCTAACGACCCGACGCTGCTTTTTGTCAACGCCGGTATGAACCAGTTTAAAGATGTATTTCTCGGCAACGAAAAGCGCGATTACGTTCGAGCCGTTACGTCGCAAAAATGCCTTCGCGCCGGGGGTAAACACAACGATCTCGATGAGGTTGGTAAAACGGCCCGGCACGCCACTTTTTTTGAAATGCTTGGTAATTTTTCTTTCGGGGATTATTTCAAAAAAGAAGCGATCGGATTTTCCTGGGATTTTTTGACGGGCGAACTCAAATTAGAAGAAAATCGGCTTTGGTACACCGTCTTTGAGGGCGACGAAGAGGTTCCGGCGGACACCGAGGCCGAAGAGCTTTGGAAACAAGTCGGAGCAAGGCCGGAGCGCATTTTACGTTTTGGCCGAAAGGATAATTTCTGGCAGATGGGCGATACCGGGCCATGCGGGCCAAATTCGGAGATCAACTATTATCTAGGTGACGAGCCGGACAATCCCGAAAAAAATAGCGCCTACTGGGTAAACGGCCCCGGCGACACCACAATGGAAATATGGAATCTTGTTTTTATGCAGTATAACCGCCTACAAACCGAGTCCGGCGACTATACGCTCCTGCCGCTGCCGGCGCCATCGGTCGATACGGGAATGGGGCTCGAGCGTATGACAACGGTCATGCAACATACGGCAAATATTTACGAGACGGATTTGCTTAGGCCGATCGTTGAATTTACCGCCGGACTGGCCCCATCAAGTTAAGGCAATGGCCTATACCCTATGACCGAGATAAAAAATGCATTGACGGAATACGTGGAAGCGTTTACATCGAGTGAGAGCCAGGTATTACAGGAGCTGGGCGAGCATTGCTACGCACACTTCGAGGACTCGCGTATGCTCTCCGGCTTTTTTCAAGGCCGTGTTTTGAGTATGTTGTCGCATATGATCTGCCCCACAGTTGTGCTGGAAATTGGCACCTATCTTGGCTATTCGGCTCTCTGTCTTGCCGAGGGATTGGCTACCAACGGTAAAGTAATTACATTGGATATACAAGAAGATACCAATACTGTCGCCCGCTCTTTTGTCGGAAAAACTGAGTATAAACACTGCATCGATTTTCACCTCGGAAATGCGGTGGACATAATTCCGACGCTTCCTAACACGTTTGATCTTGTCTTTATCGACGCCGATAAGCCCAATTACTCAAACTATTACGACCTCGTTTTCGACCGCGTGAGGCCCGGCGGTTTTATCATTGCCGACAATGTGCTCTGGAGCGGCAAAGTCATCGAGGACGAAAAGGATGAGAACACTCAGGCCCTGCACGATTTCAGCAAGATGGTTCTTGCCGATAGGCGAGTCTCAAATGTTCTGCTCCCAATCCGCGACGGATTGATGGTAGTCAGAAAGTAGTCAGAAAGAAATAGCCGTAAAGCCCACAACCCGTTCTAATCCTTGTAATATCTAAATAATGATTTACACAAAAGGAGTTTTAAGATGATCAAAGTTAGACGTTCCAAGACGCGCGGGCATGCCAATCATGGATGGCTGGATACATATTTTACATTTTCGTTTGCGGACGACTACGATCCGCAGTTTATGGGGAGTTTCTGTTATTCGATTTGAATTGATCCCTTCGCAGAAGCCCGTGTACGCCCTTGCTTACGCGCGGGCTTTTGCAATTAAAGCGCGTCTTCTGCATTTAACTTCGCGAAGCTCGGATGATGTCCCCAAAAACTCCGGCTGCGGTCACATCCGCTCCGGCTCCCGCACCTTTTATCACTAGCGGTTGTTCGGCGTAGCGGTTTGTATAGAAGAGAACTGCGTTGTCCTTGCCTGAGAGATTTGCAAAATTATGATTCTGGCCGATCGATTGCAGACCGACAGAAGCCATGCCGGCCGCGAATGACGCAATGTATTTTAACGTCAACGCGTGCGTCTGAGCGTCGTCGAGCAATCGCCGAAAATGCTGCTCGTGCTTTTCCATCTCGGCGTAAAAATCATCGACACTTCCGGCAAGACATGATTCGGGTAGAAAGCCCGTGTTTGTAATGTCATCCATTTCGATCGAATGACCGGCTTCTCTGGCGAGGATGAGTATCTTGCGTGCGACATCCCTTCCGCTGAGATCGAGACGTGGGTCAGGCTCGGTGTAACCTTCGGTTTGGGCCTGACGGACAACCTCAGCAAACTTTTGTGTTCCGTCGTAGGTGTTAAAAACAAAATTGAGCGTGCCGGAAAGCACCGCTTCAATGCGGTTTATCTGATCGCCGCTGCGGAGCAGGTCGTTCAATGTATTTATCACCGGCAAACCGGCACCAACGTTTGTCTCAAAGAAAAAATTTGTGCCAAATTCGCGTGCGGTGTCCTTTAGGCGCAAATATTCCGCATACCCCGACGAAGCCGCTATTTTGTTGCAGGCAATTACCGACACACTTTTGGCCAATAAGCGATCGTAAACGGCAACGACATCCGCACTCGCTGTGACGTCAACAAAAATCGAGTTTCTCAGATTTTGTTCAATGATCGATTCGGCAAATGCGGCAACAGTCATCGCTTCACCATCGGCAATATCAGTCTTGTAAGTTTCAAGATTGACGCCGTCATTGGCGAGCAAAGTCCGTTTGCTGTTTGCGATGCCGGCAACGCGGACGTTTAGCCGAAGTTCGTCAGACAAATGCTGATGCTGCGAGCGAAGCTGGTCAATGAGACGGCTTCCGACAGTTCCGACGCCGGCGATAAAGACGTTTATCTGTTTGTTACCGTCCGAGAAAAATTCCTCATGCAGCGTGTTGACCGCTTTTCGCACGTCTTTGGACGAGATTATCGCAGAGATATTTCGCTCACTTGAACCTTGTGCGATGGCATGAATGTTGATGCCGTTATTGCCAAGAGTTGTGAACATCTTACCGCTGACGCCAGTATGCTCTTTCATATTGTCGCCGACGAGGGCGAGGATCGAAAAGCCATTTTCGACCTTGAGCGGATCAATCCGTCCGACACTTATCTCATATTCAAATTCGAGATCAACGGCCACTTTTGATATTTCGGCAAATTTCTCCTCAATGGCAACGCAGATCGAATGTTCGGACGAGCTTTGCGTAATAAGGATCACGTTCACCTGCGCTCGTGAAAGGGCGTCAAAGAGACGCTTTGAAAATCCCGGGATGCCGACCATTCCACTTCCCTCGAGATTGAGAACGGTGATCTTATCAATGCTTGTAATGCCGCAGATCATCTCTCGTTCCGGTGTGGCTTCCGCCTCGATCAGCGTTCCGTGATCTTCGGGAGCGAAAGTGTTTTTGACTAAAACCGGAATGCCTTTTGCCATAACCGGCTGGATCGTCGGCGGGTATATTACTCTTGCACCGAAGTGTGACAGTTCCATCGCCTCACGATAAGTTAAGTGAGGTATTTGGCGGACATCGCGGACAAATCGCGGGTCGGCGGTCATCATGCCGGAAACATCGGTCCATATTTCAAGGACGTCCGCGCCAGATGCGGCGGCAATAATTGCAGCGGTGTAGTCAGAACCGCCGCGTCCAAGCGTGGTCGTATAGCCATTTGCATCCGACGAAATAAATCCGGGGAAAATATGGATTTTCGAGGGCGCGGTTTCGAAATATTCTTTGATCCGGCGATTGGTTTCTTTAAAATCGACTGCCGCAAATCCGTGGTTAGAATCGGTGCGGATCAAAAGGCGCGTATCCTTCCCTTCATTGTCGATGCCCGCAGATGATAGCTTTGCCGCAACTATTTTGGACGAAACGATCTCGCCAAAACTCAGGATGCGGTCGAGCGTTTTGGATGACAGTTCACGCACGAGGCGGACGCCTTCGCACAGATTATCCAGTTCCTTAACCGTTGTCGCGACAAAATCTGAAATCGCTGACTGTGGTTCACTGCCGAAAATCTTTCCTATAATATCGTGGTGCCGTCCGGCAATATTGCTGAGAATTTCGATATAACCGTCGTCACCGCGTTCCGCCGCGCGGCCCGCCTCGATCAAGGCGTCGGTCGTCCCGTGCATCGCCGAAAATACGATGGCGCAATTGTCGGACGCGCTCGCGCTGCGGATTATTTCGACTACTTTGTTTATGCTTTCGTCGGTTCCAACGGATGAGCCGCCGAACTTCAATACTTTCATATCTTGCTTAGGAGAAGGCTCTTTAGATCGTCATAATTTACATCCATTTCGATGCTGTGCTTTTGTTGTAAAAGCAAATTGTTAACAGACTCGGGCATCGGGCCACTAGTTCCGATTATCTCATTTACCGGTTCGAATTTCACCGGATGTGCGGTTTCGAGAAAGATTCCCGCTTGATCGGGGTGCAGTTCGAGGTGATCGGCGAGCGCTCGGTAGCCGACGGCACCGTGCGGGTCAAGGATGTAGCCGGCCTTCTCATAAACCTCACGGATAGTGGCTGCTGTATCTGCGTCGGAGACGCTTACTGACTCGAGCTTTTCTTTTAGGTCAACAAGTTTATTATTAAATATCTCAAGAATACGAACAAAATTACTTGGTGAACCAACATCCATCGCATTTGAGAGAGTGGCAATTGAAGATTTTGGCTGAAAGTCGCCGGTTAGTAAAAAACGGGGAACAACATCGTTCGCGTTACAAGCGGCAATAAACTTTTTAACCGGTAAGCCGGAGGTGTGGGCCAAAATGCCCGATGCAAGGTTACCAAAATTGCCGCTTGGCACAGATACGACAGGTGGAGCGCCGCTCCATTGTTTGAGTGCGTAAAAATAAAAAAACTGCTGCGGCAGCCAACGGGCGACATTGATCGAGTTTGCAGATGTGAGATCAACTTTGGATTGTAAGTCCGTATCGGCGAGAGCCTGTTTTGCAAGTGCCTGACAGTCGTCGAAGTTGCCGTGTAATTCCAATGTAGTTACATTTCCACCAAGCGTCGTCAACTGCAATTCCTGCACCCTGCTGACCTTGCCTTTCGGATAAAGAATAACGACCTCGATGCCCTCAACATTATGAAAACCTGCGGCAACCGCCCCGCCTGTGTCACCGGATGTGGCAACAATGACGATGGTTTTCTCAGTTTTCCCGCTCGAAAAATATTGTAGGCATCGGCTCATAAACCGCGCTCCTACATCCTTAAAGGCAAGCGTTGGCCCGTGAAAAAGCTCGAGCGCAGATATATTGGGCGTTACCGGAACAAGCGGAAACTCAAAATTTACCGTCTCCGTACAGATGTCGAATAAGGTTTCGGTTGGTATTTCGCCCTCGACGTAGGGCCGGATCACGTCGAATGCAATCTGTTCGTTGGAACTCTGCCTCAAATCACTGAGAAACGCCGGCGCGAGTCTTGGTATCTCCGACGGAAAATAAAGGCCTTTGTCATCAGGCTGTCCATTCAAGAGGGCGTCGCGAAACGAGACATGAGGCGCCTTTCGGTTTGTGCTAAAGTAGTGCATCGGTGAGCGACCTGGTGAAACTTGAGACACTAAATCATATACCGGTTTGGTTCATTTACTAAGTTATGGACGAAGTAAGGGTGACAGCACCAGCAACAGTTTCAAATGTGGTTTGCGGGTTCGACTGTCTTGGCTTTGCGTTAGAAGAACCATTCGATGAGATCACGATACGCAAGATCGACGAACGAGCAGTCCGGATCATTCATCATGATGATTTTGATCTGCCGACCGATCCGACCAAGAATGTAGCTGGCGTTGCCCTGCTGGCCCTCATGGATGCGGCTGAGATTTACCACGGTTTTGAGGTCGAGATAACAAAACACATAAAGCCGGGCAGCGGAATTGGTTCCAGCTCCGCAAGCTCATGCGGTGCGGTTGTCGCGGCAAACCGTTTGCTTGGAGATAGATTTTCCAAGGTCGAACTCGTCGAACTCGCTATGGCCGGTGAAATGCTGGCTTCCGGCTCGCGTCACGCCGACAATTTGGCCCCGTGTATCTACGGCGGCTTCACCTTAGTTCGCTCGACCGAGCCGCTTGATATTGTTGAACTGAATTTCCCGCCGTTGTTTGCGACCGTCATCCATCCTCAGATCGAGATCAAAACATCGGAGGCCCGTGCGATATTGCCTCGCATGGTGCCGCTTGCGGACGCGGCTCGGAATTGGAGTAATCTCGGTGCGCTCGTCGCCGCTCTGGCGAAAGGCGATCACGATCTCATCTCACGCTCGCTTGAGGACACGATCGTTGAGCCTGTTCGCAAAGCCCTGATATCAAAATTTGACGAAGTAAAGATCGCAAGCCTCGCTGCCAGAGCACTCGGCGGCGGCATTTCAGGCTCAGGCCCGTCAATATTTATGCTAAGCGAGACGAAAGAAACTGCAGCCTCCGTCAAACATGCGATGACCGCGATCTACTCACAGACCGGTATTGACTTCAATATCTATGTTTCCAGAATTCACACCGAGGGTGTTCGTTTTGTTTAAGCTAATGGATCCCGCTATTTTCAATCGCATCAAAACTGTTAAGATAATCTTAGGATGTTAACACGAGAATTAGAAGAAACTTTGAGCTTTGCGGTCGATGAGGCTGTGAGGCATAAGCACGAATTCGTGACGCTTGAGCATCTGCTTTTTGCACTCTTAGAGGATGCGGCGGCGCGTGAGATTTTGTTTAACTGCGGTGCTCAGATCGATGAGATCGGGCGAGCCCTTCAGGAGTATTTCGAGAACGTGATCGAAAAGATGCCTACTGATGTTAACGCCATGCCGGAGCTGACCTCGACATTTCAATCGACGATCTCATACGCAGTTTTGCAGGCCGAGGGCAGCGGGCAAGGCGCGGTTGACGGAGGCAATATTCTAGCCTCAATGTATCAGGCGGAGCAGTCATACGCCGTTTATCTATTGCTCCAACAAGGTGTTTCTCGACTCGATATTCTAAATTACATCGCTCACGGCATCTCTAAGGTAGATCATGGTGATGGGCTGCCGAACTTTGAAATCGAGGACGACCTTGACGCCACCGTGGCCGCTCCGCGGAAGAAACCGCTTGAGAGTTTTTGCGTCGAACTGGTTGCAAAGGCTGCTGCCGGCGAGATCGACCCGATCGTCGGCCGCTTGCCGGAAATCGAGCGCACTATACAGGTACTTTGCCGCCGTAAAAAAAATAATCCGTTGTATGTCGGCGAGCCTGGCGTCGGAAAAACGGCATTAGCTGAGGGTTTGGCGCTCAAAATCAGTGAGGGCGATGTGCCTGAGGTTTTACAAGGGGCAAAGGTCTTTGCGCTCGACATGGGCGCGGTGCTTGCCGGTACGCGGTATCGGGGTGATTTTGAGCAGCGGTTTAAGGCCATCATCAAAGATCTGAAAGAGCAGGAAAATGCCATCCTCTTTATCGATGAAATTCACACCATAGTAGGTGCCGGGGCAGTTTCGGGCGGCTCGATGGATGCCTCCAATATTCTGAAACCAGCTCTCGCCGCCGGTGATCTGCGGTGTATCGGATCGACGACCCATGCCGAATATAAGGCTGCTTTCGACCGCGACCGGGCCCTTGCACGCCGATTCCAGCGGATCGATATTAATGAGCCGACGGTTGATGAAACATATCAAATCCTGAAAGGCCTCAAGAAATTTTATGAGACCCATCACGGGGTCAGATACTCAAACGAATCGCTCCGTACAGCTTCCGAGCTAGCGGGAAAATATATCAACGACCGCTTTTTGCCCGACAAGGCTATCGATGTTATTGACGAGGTTGGTGCCTCCGTAAAGCTACTCCCTGCCAGCCGCCGCCCCAAAAAAGTGACGGTTCAAATGGTCGAAAATACTATCGCACGCATGGCAAAAATTCCGCCCAAAACAGTTGTCGCGGATGAGAGGCAGCGGCTTAGAACCTTGCGCGAGGACATCAAGAAAGCAATCTTTGGCCAGGACGAAGCGATCGACAAGATCGTCAATGCTATTCAGATCTCGCGTGCCGGACTGGGAGCACCGACAAAACCGGTTGGCTCGTTTTTGTTCTCAGGGCCGACCGGTGTTGGTAAAACAGAGGTTTCGAAACAGCTTGCGGAAATCCTGGGCGTCGAATTTATGCGTTACGATATGAGCGAATACGCCGAGCCGCACACAGTTTCGCGGCTTATCGGTGCGCCGCCGGGGTATGTCGGTTTCGATCAGGGCGGCCTCTTGACTGAGGCGATAATGCGAACGCCACACGCCGTGCTTGTTTTAGACGAGATAGAAAAAGCTCATCCGAATCTGTTTAATTTGCTCTTACAGGTGATGGATTCGGCAACACTGACTGACAATAACGGCAAAAAGGCGGATTTTCGCAACGTTATACTCATAATGACCACCAACGCGGGTGCAAGGGAACTGTCGTCGGGCGGGATGGGCTTTCGCAATTCGTCCGACACAAAGGGCAACGCAAAAGGCGTCATCGAGCGAACATTTACCCCTGAGTTTCGCAACCGTCTCGATGCGTGGGTACCGTTTAAGGCCCTCGATATGGACGTGATCAAGCTGATCGTCGATAAATTTATAAAGGAACTAAACGGCCAGCTCGCCGAAAAACGTGTCCTCGTAAAACTTACCGAACATGCACGCGAATGGCTTGCCAAAAACGGTTTTGATTCCCGCTACGGTGCCCGGCCAATGGCCCGCCTTATCCACGAAAAGATCAAGCAGCCGTTGGCCAATGAGATTCTGTTTGGTAAATTAACGGACGGCGGCAGTGCCCTCGTTGAATCTGATGAAAGCGGCTTGCAACTTGTCTTTAACAAAACTTAGCAGTCAGAAAGGTTAGTTGTCCCCAGAAATGAAAACAGAAGTTCTTATAATCGGTGCCGGGCCGACGGGGCTTGCCTTGGCGTGTCAGCTAATTCGATACGGCATTGATTTTGTCATCATCGACAAAAAGGATACGACCACGCCGTACTCGAAGGCAATAGGCGTTCAGGCCAGAACGCTTGAGATCTATGAACAGATCGGGCTGGCTGATAAACTTGTTTCGCTCGGTGGCAAGGCAGAGGGTGCGCGTTTATTTGTGAAAGGCGAACAGCGCGGTGAGATTGATTTTCGTGATATTGGAAAAGGGTTGAGCCAGTATCCATTTGTGTTGATAGTCGAGCAGGGCAAGCACGAAACCTTGCTCTACGACCATATCATCTCTAACGGCCGCGATGTGCGGTGGCAAACCGGACTGGAATCCTTTACCCAAAACGAGCGCGGCGTTACTGCAAACATTAAGGGGTCGAATGGCGAAACCGAAACCATCGAAGCTAGATATCTCATCGCCTGCGATGGTGCCAAAAGT
>JBDSCV010000270.1:0-27405 GCA_039920905.1 Pyrinomonadaceae bacterium | reverse complement strand
TAGGCAATGTCACCGACCGAATCCGGCTAGGATTTGTGGTGGATTTTATCGACGTCCAATTTGGAAACTGGCATTACCCGACATTTAACGTCGCGGACGCCGCGATATGTGTAGGAGCGGGACTGCTAGTTCTTGATCTTTTCTTTAGCAAACAACGCCAAACGACTGCAACGAACGACCAGCAACTGAACAACTAACCCAAGCGATGTATCCTGAACTTTTCCGCATAGGCACATTTCCGGTCACTACCTACGGCATATTTTTGGCGTTGGGGATGCTTTGTGCGCTATTTGTGACTTCGCGGCTAGCGGCACGCGACGGGTTGCCGAAGGAGCGGATATACGACCTTGGGCTGTGGGTTTTGGTCGGCGGACTTGTCGGGTCGAAGCTGCTGATGATAATTCTCGAACCCGGCGTTCAGGTTTTTACGCTGGATTTTTTGCGTTCCGGCGGCGTTTTTTATGGCGGTTTGATCGGCGGGTTTCTCGCTGTAGTTATTTTGGTCAGGTTCTACGAACTGCCGTTTTGGAAGGTGGCGGATGCGTTTGCGCCCGGTGTCGCGCTCGGTCAGGCTTTTGGCCGCCAAGGTTGCTTTTCGGCCGGATGCTGCTGGGGAAAGCCGACGGATCTGCCGTGGGGAGTGCACTTTACCGAGTTGGGTCACGAATACACCGGCGTTCCGGTCTATGGCCCTGATGGCGGCGATCTGCATCTGCACCCGACACAGCTTTACGAATCGTTCATAATGCTCGCCGTTTTTGGTTTTTTGGTTTATCTTCACCGGCACAAGAAATTTGACGGCCAGATACTGGTCGCATATGGCATCATCTACGCACTGGTGAGGTTTTCGATCGAATTTATCCGCGACGATCCGCGCGGCGATCTGCTTGGATTTACAACGCTTACTGGCCTTTCGACTTCGCAGGGAATTAGTCTTCTGGTCGCAGCCGCATCCATAGTCTTTATGATCGTCCGACTCAAACGGGTTAAGGGTTCCGGGTCTGCTGTTCCAGCTCCAGAGTGAACGAAGAAACTACATCGCTCGATTTTCATCCGGCGCCGGAAGACGCCGGAAAGCGTCTCGACGCTTATCTTGCCGACAATATCGACGGCTGGTCGCGGGCGCGGCTTCAGCGTCTGATCGAGAACGAAGATGTTCTCGTCAACGACAACAAAGTAAAATCATCATACCGGCTGCACGAAAATGACGAGATCGAGGCAGATCTGGTCGAGGTGCCGGTCGCCAGATTTGAGCCGGAGGACATCGCGCTCGACGTTGTGTACGAAGACGAATTCCTTGCCGTTATCAATAAACCGGCCGGAATGGTCGTACACCCCGGCGCCGGTGTGCAGAGCGGAACGTTGGCGAATGCGATCGCGTATCACTTTGTGATCGAGCAATCAGCGCCTTGCGGTCAGCAGTCAGAATTAAGAGTAGGAATAGTCCATCGTCTCGATAAAGACACGTCTGGTTTGATCGTAATTGCCAAAACGGATGAGATACACGAGGCGCTGTCGGAGCAGTTTCGTGAGCGGCAGGTTTATAAATCTTACATCGCACTCGTTCATGGCTCGCCGGATCAAAACATCGGAAAGATCGAGGCACCGATCGGCCGCAACAAACATAATCGTCTGCGGATGAAGGTTGCAACCCATGGCCGCTCGGCGATCTCGCTGTGGAAGGTTCGCCGGCGGTACGCCAAATTTACGCTGCTCGACGTCGAGATCAAAACTGGACGCACCCACCAAATACGCGTCCACATGGGCTATATCAACCACCCGGTCGTCGGCGACGAGATCTACAATGAGGGCCGCGACAACACGATCGCCGACACCAATACCCGCAACGCCATCGCGTCAATGCCCCGATTCTTTCTCCATGCCGAAAAACTCTCGTTCACGCATCCGAAGACCGGCGAACGGTTGGATTTTGTGCAGGAAATGCCGGATGAATTGAAGGGATTTCTGTATTTGTTAGGTGATAAAGCAGAAGTCGGAAGCCAGAGGTGAGAACTGAGAATTGAGAAGTCAGAAATGAGAAGTCAGAAGCGCGAGGTAAGTAGCAAATCGTTTTTCTCTGCGTCTCTGCGTCTCTGCGGTCTATTTTTTCTGCTTACCGCCTACAGCCTACCGCCAACTGTCGCGGGGCAAACGCGAGACCTCACCCGCTGGGTCAACCCTTTCATCGGAACTGGCGGGCACGGGCACACATCTCCCGGGGCGACGATGCCATTTGGCATGGTGCAGCTCTCACCCGACACACGCACCGACAACTGGGACGGGTCATCCGGCTATCACTACTCCGACGACATCATCTACGGTTTTTCTCACACGCACCTCAGCGGCACGGGCATCCCGGATTACTGCGACATCCTTGTAACTCCATCTAACGGCGACTTTCCGTTACCTGCGATCAAGAATCCGCTTGAAAGCAACTATGCTTCGAAGTTCTCACATGAGAACGAGAAAGCTGAGGCTGGCTATTATTCGGTGCTACTTGATCGGGACCACATCTTTGCCGAACTCACCGCGACTACACGAGTCGGTCTTCATCGTTACACGTTCAGTAATCGAGATAAGGCAAATATCACTCTTGACCTGGGATGGCGAGATCAGGTACTCGAAACGGAACTTACGCTCGTGTCTCCTACCCGTATCGAGGGATTTCGCAGGTCGTCTTCTTGGGCAAAAGATCAAATCATTTTCTTTGTACTTGAGGTTTCTACTTCTCACGAAAAGAATTCACCAACCTCGGTTGAGACGGGTGTTAATGGTACACCCCCTAACCTGAAATTCAGGAGATTGAAGCAAGCGATCGCGCTTCGTGTAAATCCGCCCGCGAACGGCCGCGTCCTCGTTAAAGTCGCACTCTCGCCCGTATCTATTGAAGGTGCTCGCAAGAATCTCGCCGCCGAGCTTCCCGGTTGGGATTTTGATAAGGTGCGGGCTGATGCAACGGCGGCGTGGAGCAAGGAGTTGTCAAAGATAGACGTTTCGGGCGGGACGGATGCACAGACGACGACGTTTTACACGGCGCTGTATCACACGATGATCCAGCCGAATATTTTTCAGGACGTGGATGGCAGTTACCTCGGCCACGATAAGAAGATACATAACATCGCGGACGATTCGTTGCTGAAGCCGGCGCGTGAGCAAGGGCGTAACACTCAACGCACTAGTGAAAACCCAACTCCCAAGACCAAAAACCGTACTTCCGACAACTACACCGTCTTCTCGCTCTGGGACACGTTTCGGGCGGCGCATCCGCTTTATACGATCATCGACCAAAAGCGCACGGTCGATTTTATCAACACGTTCATCCGACAGTACGAGCAGGGCGGACGGCTGCCTGTATGGGAACTGGCGGGCGAGGAGACCGACACGATGATCGGCTATCACGCGGTGTCGGTCATCGCCGACGCGATGGCGAAAGGAATCGAAGGCTTCGACTACGAAAAAGCCTACGCCGCCGCCAAACACTCCGCCGAACTAGACCGCGACGGCCTCGCCGCCTACAAAAAACGCGGCTACATCTCGATGGAGGATGAAAACGAATCAGTCTCAAAGACGCTCGAATACGCCTACGACGATTGGTGTATTGCCCAGATGTCGCTTGCGATGGGTCGTCGATATGAGGCGTGATTGCAAACGACCAATAAAATGCTTGCAAGTCCGTTGCCTGAACATGAGTATGCCGCCGACTATCAAAAATATTCGAAACGGGCAAAGTCGTTCGAAAATCTGTTCGATCCATCGACCGGCTTTATACGGCCCAAGAAGAATGGCGGATTCGTCACGCCGTTTGCACCGAATGAGGTCACGTTCAATTTCACCGAAGGCAATAGTTGGGTGTACTCGTTCTTTGTTCCTCAAGACATAAAACGACTCATCGAACTTCACGGTGGATCCAAAAAATTTGCTGCGAAACTCGACGAGCTATTTAACACAAAAGACAAACTCGCGGGCCGCGAACAGCCTGACATCACCGGGTTGATCGGACAATACGCTCACGGAAATGAGCCTTCGCATCACATTGCATATCTATATGATTACGCGGGCCAGCCTTGGAAAACGCAGAAGTATGTTCGGCAGATAATGGACGAGTTTTACAAGCCAGAACCCGACGGCCTCATCGGCAACGAAGACTGCGGACAAATGTCGGCGTGGTACATATCGAGCGCGAGCGGTTTTTACGAGGTCACGCCCGGTTCGGCTATCTATGCTTTCGGCACGCCGCTATTCAAAGAGGTCAAATACCACCTTGAAAACGGAGAAACATTCACCATAGAGGCGCCCAATGTTTCCCCAACGAATTTCTATATCCAGTCAGCCAGCCTAAATGGCCAGCCCTATAAAAAGGCATTTATTTCTCACGAAGACCTGATGCGCGGTGGAACGCTTGAGTTTGAGATGGCGGACCATCCTTTTATAAAGGCGTTCAGCGAATTTCCGGTTTCCGGCGAGAAGAGCGATTTTGTCGCCGTGCCGCGATTTGCCGACGGTAGGCGTACTTTTCGTGAATTTATGAAGTTTTCGTACAAGACTATCACGCCCGACGCGACGATCCACTGCACGCTCGACGGCAGCGAGCCGACCGAAAAGTCGCCTGTGTGCTTTGACCCGATCAGCATGACGGCGACCACGACTTTCAAAGCGATAGCCATCAATAGTAAAGGCATTAAGAGTCAGGTCGCTGAAAGTACCTTTTATCGCATCCCAAACGGCTGGACTGTCAAAATCGACTCAAAATACAACCGCCAATACACAGGCGGTGGTGACGAGGGGTTGATCGACGGGATTCGCGGGTCGGTGAATTTTGCGAGCGGTGAGTGGCAGGGTTATCAGGGGCAGGATTTTGTCGCAACCATTGATCTGCAACACGAAACTGAGATCAAAACGGTCGGCGGTGGGTTTTTGCAGAATGCGCGTTCATGGATCTGGATGCCGACGCATGTCGAGTTTGAAACTTCGACTCACGGCGTTAATTTTACAAAGGTTGCGGACATCAAAACCGACATTGCGGTTACAGATATGGACCCGAAAACACGCGATTATTCGCAGACGATCTCACCTGTAAAGGCTCGATACGTCCGCGTTCACGCGTACAATCTCGGCAAGATCCCGGCCTGGCATCGGGGTGCGGGCGATGAGGCGTTTATTTTTGTGGATGAGATATTGATCAAGTAAGAGCCTTAGCCACAGAGATTACTTTCCCGTACCTTCGAACACGTCCTTTTTGGCAAAACCGTCTTTCTTGAATTTGCGTGCGAGCGTGCGAAGGTCGCCGTCGAGTTTGGTGACGATACGTCGGAATTTCTGTTCCGGCCGGGCCGTGAAATAGGTAATGTGGCTGGTTTCGTACCCATTGGGGCTGTGGGGTGAGAAGTAGTAATTGGAAACGCACTGTCTCACACCTTCGGCCGTGACCTGATTTACCGAATGCCAGGATTTGGCATTGGTCGCCATTAGTACGAGACGATCGAAGAGGCTGGGTATCTCGATCGGCATTGTTACTTTTTCGTCCCAGAGTTCGAGATTGCCGCCATTTTCCGCTTTCCAATCCGGTGTTATGTAATACAGCAGGTTGAGGACGCGATAATTTTTCTGTTCACCGTCGTGCGAGTTATCGATGTGTGGATTGAGGAAATGCCCATGTGTCATGGCGCTGATGCCGCCCGCGTAAAGGTGCGGGTCGCCATGCGGATCTTTTATTCCGGTCAGCTCACCGATCTTGTCGATCACGCGTTTGGCCTGAAATGCGAAAGTAATATCGGCGATCAGCGGGTCAAACTTATCCATCGATTTGGTGTTGTATTTCAGTTCGCGAAAACTCTTTATCAATCGCATCTGACTGGTTGGCGGAAACACGTCGGCGATCTTTCGCGCGACGCCGACCGGCAGCAGATCGTCGATCACACAGAATGCTGTTTGTATCCCTTTATCCGCCGCAAAATCGGCTGCGATATTTTCGGCGTCTCGATCCAGTCGGTCTAAAATCAAATTTACGAGTTGGTCACGCATTGTCACACCATTAATCTATTATTACAGGCGTTCAAATGCAAAAAATAAAAAAATGACCATTTTCGCAGCCGCGGCGTCTAAACGTGTGGCTGATAAATTTTTATCGAGGTAGCAATTATGGATAGACGATATTTTTTGAAATCAAGCGGAGTTGGTTTGGCAAGTTTTGGCTTGATGGGACTCGCGCCTGATTTTTTGCATCAATTTGCGGCGGCGCAATCCACGGCGAAAGGATATGGCAAGAAAAAGGTTCTGGTAACAATATTTCAGCGCGGAGCCGTTGACGGGCTGAATATGCTCGTGCCGCATGGCGAGAGCGAGTATTACAACTTGCGTCCGACGATCGCAGTGGCAAAACCGGGTCAGACCGACGGCGCGATAAACCTCGACGGTCATTTTGGCCTTAATCCGGCGATGACAGCGTTTCAACCGTTTTGGAAGAGCGGGCAGCTTGCCGCTATCACATCGGTTGGCTCGCCCGATAATACGCGTTCCCACTTTGACGCTCAGGACTATATGGAGAGCGGCACGCCCGGCTACAAGGGCACCAAAGACGGTTGGCTCAACCGTGTGCTGCAGGCCAGCGCGGGCAAAGGAGATTCACCGTTCCGGGCCGTCTCGATGACGCAGCAATTGCCGCGTGCGCTCTATGGACGCGCTCCGTCGGTGGCGATGACAAATATGGCGGATTTTGCGATAAAGGCCGGCGTCTATACGCAGAATATGGCCGGTGGATTTGAGGGAATCTATCAGCAGAATGCAAAGGAATCGCTTGGGGAAATGGGCAAGGAGACCTTCGAAGCGGTCAATTTCCTCAAGCAGGCAAACCCGGCGCAGTACAAGCCTGAGAACGGTGCGATATATCCGCCAACCGGCCTCGGCCGCTCGCTGCAACAGATCGCTCAGCTTATAAAGGCTGGCGTCGGCCTCGAAGTGGCATTTACCGATACGGGCAACGACATCCGATGGGACACGCACACCAACGAAGGCGGCGGCCGCGGCCAGCTTGCCAATTTTCTGCGGACCTTTTCGCAGTCGATCGCGGCTTTTGCTACCGATCTCGGCAAACGCATGGACGACGTTACGGTGCTGACAATGTCCGAATTTGGCCGCACGGCCCGCGAGAACGGCGGACGCGGCACCGACCACGGCCACGCGAACACGATGTTCGTGCTTGGCAACTCGGTCAAAGGCGGCAAGGTCTATGGCGATTTTAAGGGCCTAAAAAACGACAAACTCTACGAAGGGCGCGACCTCGACCTAACAACCGATTTCCGCGATGTCTTTGCCGAAGCCGCACAAAAACACATGGGCAGCAAGGATCTGGCGAAAATCTTTCCTAATTACACGGCTACGAAGGAGAAGTTTAGAGGGTATTTGAGTTAAGAAGGAATTGCCACAAAAGGCACAAAAAACACAAAAAGAGATGTCTTGAAAAAAGGGCATCTTTTTTTGTGGAGTCAGTACTTTCGTCACTCGCTATCGTCAGTAACATAAGGCTCATTGAACGCCTTGTTCCGCTTGATAATCATCCGCTGGCGAGAGTAGTCGATGATGACCTTGAAACGTCGCAGAACTTCGCCGCCGATGATACCGTCATTATTCGTGGCCGCTCCGGCTCTCACAGTGTCGAAGGCGAGGCCGACCGGCGGCCGGTCGAGGAATATGCTGCCAAACCTGACCAAGGCAAACTGCACCATGACTAGCTGCTGATCGCCGCCGGCCCCGCGATTAGTGCGTTCAACAACGTCTTTGAAGGCCGACCCAAGGTTCCGCTTTTTCACCGTCGGCGAATTGAGTACGAATGCCCCGTCGAATCCGCCGTCGAGTTCGAGGTTGACGGGGAAGGCGGGGCGTCCATTGACTTTCATAGTCATTTTAACGAGCGGCGTCTTTCGACCGACGAGGTTGAGCGGAACGATCTCGCCCTTGCCCCGATAGACGTATGTTTTAGGGTCGCGAAGCGTCATCGTCTTTTTCTCGTAGTCGATCTCGACGACGAAGGCCTTGATGAAGTCGTACCCGATGATCCCGTCAAAATCAAAGCCCGGCGGTGAGTTGATCTTGAAAGCCGCAAGCGGCTGGTTATAGACCTCAACGCCCTCGACAGAGATCGTCGAGGTTTTGACGTACTTTCCGGTAAAGTTGCCGCCCGTGCCGCTGCCTTTGAGAGTGTCTGAGGTTGTTTTGAGGCCAAGCTCTTTTACAAAATGTTCGTCAATCCCAGTTACCGAGGCTCCTGTGTCGAAGATCATCGTTAGCTCACGCGAGCCGTTAATCCGGACTTTCATCCGAATGATGTTGTTGTCGATGTCGAGCGGGATGCCGACGCTCTTTGATTCGCTGATGAATTTAGCTGAGGGATGCGCCTTCTGTTGAGCAGTCAAAGACGTTGGAACGAGCGCGATGATCAGAGCGAAAACCAGTAGTAAGTATTTCATGAATGTATCGTGTATATGGTTAAGGGACACCTTCAGCGGCCCCCGTTCTATTCAATATTTCTCAATCTCAGCCGCAATGCTTGGAGTTTAATAAATCCTTCCGCGTCGTGTTGGTGGTAGGCTCCGGCGTCGTCTTCGAACGTTACTATGCGCTCGCGGTAGAGCGAGTTGGGAGATGATCGGCCGTTGACGATGACGTTGCCTTTGTAGAGTTTTAGGCGAACGTCTCCGCCTACGACCTCTTGGGTTTGGTTGACCATCGACTTTAGAATTTCAAATTCGGGTGCGAACCAGAAGCCGTAATAGACGGACTCGGCAAATTTTACACCGAGAGAATCGCGCAGCCGAGTTACCTCGCGGTCCATGGTGATCGATTCGAGCGCGCGGTGAGCGGTTTGCAAAATAGTCACTCCGGGAGTTTCATAAACACCGCGCGACTTCATCCCGACAAAGCGGTTCTCGACCAGATCGACGCGGCCGATGCCGTGCTCGCCGCCGAGATCGTTTAGATGAGTGAGCAGATCGACGGCTCCGTGTGCGACGCCATTTATCGCGAGGGGTTCGCCTTTTTCAAACGTGAGCGTGATCTCTTCCGCCGTGTCAGACGCATTCTCAGGCGATTTGCTGAGCAGAAAGATGTCGTCCGGCGGTGCGGCCCACGGGTCTTCGAGAATTCCGCCTTCGTATGAGCAGTGCATCAGGTTGCGGTCCATCGAATACGGCTTGGCGGCGGTCGCCGTGACCGGAATGCCGTGCTGTTCACAATAGGCGATCAGATCGGCGCGGCCCTTAAATTCCCACGTCCGCCAAGGCGCGATGACCTTGACGTCGGGCTGCAAGGCGTAATATGTTAACTCAAAACGCACTTGATCGTTGCCTTTGCCGGTGGCTCCGTGGGCGACCGCGTCAGCACCCTCGGCTTGAGCGATCTCGATCTGGCGTTTGGCGATGACGGGCCGAGCGAGCGACGTGCCGAGCAGATAAACACCCTCGTACAAGGCATTTGCCTTGACGGCCATCCAGACAAAATCTTTTACAAATTCCTCGCGAAGGTCCTCGACATAAAGTTTCGAGGCACCTGTCGCTAGAGCCTTTTCTTCAAGCCCCGACATTTCTTCACCCTGGCCGACATCGGCGCAATAGCAAACGACCTCGCAGTCGTAGGTTTCTTTGAGCCATAGCAGCATGGCCGATGTGTCGAGGCCGCCGGAATATGCGAGAACGACTTTATGGATCTTTGTGGTCATTATGTTTTGGGGCGAAAGAACCCAGTCGCTACCGCTCCCGGTTCTGACAAGATACAATTATAAACGCACGGAGATATAAATGACCAAATCAGGCCAACTTTGGGGCGGAAGATTTACGCAAAAGCCGGACGAGACCTTTGCAGAGTTTAACGACTCGTTCCGGTTTGACCGGCGGCTGTTTGCGGCTGATGTTCGAGCTACTATTGCTCACGCGAACGGACTCGGACGCGCCGGTGTGTTGACGGCGGATGAAACGGCGGCGATCACCGGCGGATTAAATGCGCTCGTCGAACAGGCCGTGCTGGACAGGACCTATTTTGACGGCTCCGTCGCCGAGGATGTCCATTCGTTTATCGAAGGCAACCTTATCGATCGAATTGGTGATGCGGGCCGCAAACTGCACACTGGACGAAGCCGCAACGATCAGGTCGCGACGGCGTTTCGGCTGTGGCTAAGGGACGAGACCGATGCGCTGTCGGGCCTTCTCCGGGACCTGCAATCGGCTCTTGTCGATCTTGCCGGGCGCCACTGCGACGCGGTTTTGCCGGGCTACACACATCTACAGCGGGCGCAGCCGGTAATGTTTGCACATTGGTGTTTGGCATATTTTGAAATGCTAAAACGTGACCGCGAACGCCTAACCGACACCCGCAGGAGAACAAATATTATGCCGCTCGGTGCGGCCGCACTTGCCGGAACAAGTTTCCCGATAGACCGCGAATCGGTCGCCGATGAACTCGGATTTGACTCGATCTCAGCAAACAGCCTTGACGCCGTTTCCGATCGTGATTTTGCGGTCGAGTTTGCCGGTGCGTGCTCTCTGATAATGCTACATCTCTCGCGTCTTTCCGAAGATATGATTATTTATTGCTCGGCAGAATTTGGATTTATTACATTGAGCGACTCGGTATCGAGCGGTTCGAGTTTGATGCCGCAAAAGAAGAATCCGGACGCACTTGAGTTGCTTCGCGGCAAGGCCGGACGCGTCTTTGGCCACCAAATCGCGTTGCTTACGACGCTCAAGGGCCTGCCGCTCGCCTATAATAAGGATATGCAAGAGGACAAAGAGTCAGTTTTTGATATCGTGGATACTGTGGATATTTCGCTTCGGGCGGCGGCGATCGTGCTCGATAATGTCACGGTCAGCGAAGAGACAACGCGTGACGCCGCAGCGAAAGGCTACACCAATGCGACTGAGCTTGCTGATTATCTTGTAAAAAAAGGCGTGTCTTTTCGCACGGCCCACGAGACCGTCGGCAACACGGTGCTTTATGCGATCAGTGAAGGTAAGGAATTGCACGAACTGCGGCTCGAACAGCTTCAGGCGTTTTCACCCGAGATCGGCGAGGATGTCGCTGAGGCTCTCAGTCTCGATGCGACACTCGAATCTAAGAATGTGACGGGCGGCACATCGCCCGTGCGGGTTGCTGAGGCGCTTACCGCCGCGAAAGAATACCTAAAAAACTAGATGGATAAGACGGAGATCTTTAGACAAACGGCGGAAAGCGAACTCATGCAATTTCTTGGCGTAAAGGTCGAGGTCGCAACGCCGGAGCGCGTCGTCCTGACAATGGAAGTCACGCCAAAGTTTCATCAATACGTCGGCATTATGAATGGCGGTGTGTCGCTCTATTTGTGTGAGACAGCCGCCTCGATCGGTGTTGTCGCGGGTGCTGATCTGACAAAAGTGACGCCCGTCGGCATCGAGATAAACGCCAATCATCTGCGTGCCGTAAGCAAAGGCATCATTACCGTCGAGGCCAAACCGATCCACACGGGACGCACATTGAGTGTCTGGAACATCGAAATAACCAACGACAAAGGCAAACTCGTCTGCACTTCACGGCTGACAATGCTCATCCAAAAACGCGCCGTCTATCAGCCGGAATAAGATCGATTGCCGCAAAAAGACACAAAAGGCACAAAGAGAACCCCTTCGAATTCTTTTGTTTTGCGCGTTTTGTGCCTTTTTGCGGCTATAATTTCTTATGCATCAGTTTGTCCGAAATCTCATCACCGAATGGCGAAAGCTCGATTTGGCTTTCAAGGGTGAGACCGTAATTGTTGGGGTTTCTGGCGGGGCAGATTCGGTCAGTCTGCTCCTTGCTATGGACGAACTGCGGCAGAGCGAGAAACTGAAACTACGGATTGTCGCGGCGCATTTTAATCATCGGTTGCGCGATGGCGAGAGTGATGCGGACGAGGAGTTTGTCCGAAATTTAACTGGTGAGCGGCGAATCGAATTTGCCGTCGGTCCTGCCGGGCCGCCGGAGGCCGGAAATATTGAGCAGAATGCCCGCATCGCGCGATATGATTTCTTACGCCGAACGGCTGAGAGCCTTAATGCGTTTGCCATTCTGACCGGCCATACCGTCAACGATCAGGCTGAGACTTTTCTAATGAATTTGATCCGAGGGAGCGGGATCGAAGGGTTGAGCGCGATGCGAAGCGTTCGAAGTTTCGGGTCGGAAAACTTTGAACTCGAAACTCTGAACTCGAAACTAACACTAGTTCGTCCGCTTCTCAGCTGGGCAAAACGCATCGATACAGAAACTTTCTGTCACGATCTCGGCGTCGAATATCGCTATGACACGATGAATGAGGACACGGCATTCAAACGGGTGCGTATTAGAAAGATATTGCTGCCGCTGCTCGAAGATTTTAATCCGAAGATCATCGAAACGCTCGCAAATACGGCAAATCTGATGCAGAATTCTGCGGACAGAACCGCAGCGGGAAACCGTTTGCCGGAAACGGACGAATTGACCTTAAGTGAGGTTAAAGTGCTGCCCAAATCCGAACTTTACGTTCGCGTTCGCTCTTGGTTAAGGCACCATCGTGGAAACATGCGGCGATTGGAACGGAAACATATACAAGCAATTGAGCGTTTGATATTGAGCGGGAAAAGCGGCAAGGTCGCCGAATTGCCGGGAGCAAATGTGGTAAAATCGGCGGGCAAACTTGTTTATAAAGAAAATAAGGTTGAAAATTGACGCACGGGCATCTAAAATCGAATGTTGGCGTTTGAAACGTGCGGAGCATGTGCTTTATGCACAACGATATTGCGGCGGCTTTCATCAAAACACCATTGAGAAATTCTCGCTGAGAGAATTGCTCTGGAGGCTATAAATTGAGTTCTAAGGCAAAACAGGTTTTATTGTGGTTGATGATAATTTCGAGCGCTCTCGTTTTCGTCTGGTATTTGCAGACGAAACAGATGACGCCGCCGAAGGAATTGTCGTTTGACGCTGCGATGACGCAGATCAAAAACAAAGACATTAAGGAATTGACGGTCAGGCAGGACACGCTTGAGCTGGTTAATAAAAGTGAAGTTAAGTTTTCATCACGGCTCGATCTGAGTGATTCGACCCGCGATCAGATCTTTGCGGCAGCAAAGGAAACTGACACAAAAATTACGCTCGAACCGCCCTCAAGCGGCCTCGGCTGGCAGATACTCGTCACACTTTTGCCGTTTATTTTGCTGATGGGCTTTTTGGCGTTCACGCTGCGGCAAATGCAGGCTGGTGGAAACAAAGCGCTTAGTTTTGGTAAATCAAAAGCTAAATTACTGAATAATCAGCAAAAACGTGTGACATTTAAGGATGTCGCGGGTGTCGATGAAGCAAAAGAAGAACTGGAAGAGATAATCGAGTTTCTAAAAGATCCGCAAAAATTTCAAAAGCTTGGCGGCAAAATTCCAAAGGGCGTTTTGATGGTAGGCCCTCCGGGAACCGGTAAAACTTTGCTGGCCAAGGCCGTGGCGGGTGAGGCAAACGTACCGTTTTTCTCGATTTCAGGATCGGATTTTGTTGAGATGTTTGTCGGTGTCGGAGCCTCGCGCGTTCGCGACCTTTTTGAGCAGGGCAAGAAAAATGCTCCGTGCATCATCTTTGTTGACGAAATCGACGCGGTTGGCCGTCATCGCGGAGCTGGCCTCGGCGGGGGACATGATGAGCGTGAGCAAACACTAAATCAACTGCTGGTTGAAATGGACGGGTTTGAATCGAACGACGGCGTTATTATGATCGCTTCGACTAACCGCCCCGACGTGCTCGACCCGGCACTTCTTCGACCGGGCCGCTTTGACCGCCGCGTAATGGTCGGCCGCCCTGACGTTCGCGGCCGCGAAGGCATATTGAAAGTTCACACTCGCAAGATACCGCTTGACGAAGCAGTAGATATCAACGTGATCGCCCGTGGCACGCCTGGGTTTACGGGTGCCGACCTTGCAAATATTGTGAACGAAGCCGCTCTCAACGCAGCCCGATACAATAAAAAAGTCGTTTCGATGAACGATTTTGAGATCGCCAAAGACAAGGTGATGATGGGTGCCGAGCGCAAGAGCATGGTCATCTCGGACGAAGAAAAACGTATCACAGCCTATCACGAAGCCGGACATACCATGGTCGGCCTAAAGATCGAGCATGTCGATCCGGTGCATAAAGTTACGATCATTCCACGCGGCATGGCCCTTGGTGTGACGATGTATCTTCCGGAAAAGGATCGGCTGAGCGCGACAAAAGAATATTTGCTTGGCAATATCGCAATGTCGATGGGCGGCCGTATCGCCGAAGATATTTTTATCGGCAGCATTACGACGGGTGCCTCAAACGACATTGAAAAGGCGACGGAGATCGCCCGTGCGATGGTCTGTGAATATGGTATGAGCGAACTTGGGCCGCTCGCCTACGGCAAGAAAGAGGAACAGATTTTCCTCGGCCGTGAGATCTCGCAGCATCGTGACTATTCCGAAGATACTGCGATCAAGATCGATCTTCAGGTTCAAAAGATCATTTCGGAGCAATATAAACTTGCCGAAAAGATACTCAACGAGAACAAGGACGCGATGATCAGGCTCGCTGAGGCATTGCTCGAATTTGAAACGCTTGATGCGGTTCAGATCCGCCGTGTCGTCGCCGGATTGCCGCTTGACCGGGACGATGCTCCGACAATCGACGACAGCGGAGCAACCGAGGTTGAAGAAAAGTCCAAAAATCCGTTTAAGAAACCGATCCTGCCGCCGATCACGGGGAATAATCCGGCAACAGCCTAGAAACTAATAGTGAAAAGTGAAAAGTGAAAAGTGTGATTTTCGAGACAAGCACTTTTCACTTTTCACTTTTTCACTTTTTCACTTTTCACTTTATGTTCTGGCAAACATCATGCCGAAAGATCTCACTCGAAAGGCGACTTGTAATGGGCATCCTGAATGTCACACCGGATAGTTTTTCGGATGGCGGTGAATATTTATCAGTCGATAATGCCTTACAACAGGCCGAAAAGATGATCGCGGAGGGCGCCGATATTATCGATGTTGGCGGCGAATCGACGCGTCCTGGCAGCAAGCCGGTTGCGACCGACGAAGAAATACGACGAACGATTCCCGTAATTGAAGAAATCATCACACGATTTGACCTGCCGATCTCAATCGATACCACGAAATCTGAAACCGCAAAAGCTGCTATCGATGCCGGTGCCGAGATAATAAACGACATCTCCGGCTTGCGATTTGACGTGTCGGTTGCCGATGTTGCCGCGAGATCAAACGCTGGACTTGTCCTGATGCACTCTCGCGGAACGTTTGAAACAACGCACACGCAGCCGCCTGTAGATAATATTATTTTCGAGGTTGCAGCCGACTTTCGGCGGGCGATCGATCTCGCTAAAACTCACGATGTCAGAGTCGAACAGATCGCTCTCGACATCGGGCTCGGTTTTGGCAAGACGTTTGAGCAGAACTTAGAATTGCTGGCAAAACTTGATAAGATAATAGCCGAATTCCAAGCCTATCCGATGGTTGTCGGGGCGTCGAGAAAATCGTTTATCGGCAAAATCCTCGGCGATGTTCCGCCTAATGAAAGGCTGGATGGCAGTATCGCGGCGGCCCTGACCGCTATTCGAAACGGCGCAAAGATCGTCCGCGTGCACGATGTCAAAGAAACCGTCGCGGCGATCAAACATGCCCAATTACAGCAGTAGAGAAAACTAAAATGAAGTATTTGCGATTTCTTAGCCTCTTTTTTGCATTTCTGCTTCTCTCAGGATTTACCGAGTGCTACAAACCCGTAACAAATTCGGGCTTGCCAAAACACATAAGGACAGTTGCCGTTCCGGCGTTCCAGTTCGAGGCAAAAGGGTTGCGTTACCGCGTCGAATCGCGTTTTACTGAGGCGGTTACCCGCGAGATCATCAAGCGCGGGAACGGGCTCAAGGTTCAGGGTACGCTAGCCGGGGCCGATGCGGTACTCGAAGGGACGATCCGGAATTTTAGTTTTTCAGGTGTTTTGCTCGATAGTCAGGGACGTGCCCGCGTCTATGAGGTGACCATCGTCACCGCCGTGACGATCCGCGATCTCAGAGAGAATAAGATCCTTTACGACAACCAGAATTTTATCTTTCGCGATTCGTTTGAATTTACAGCCGACCCGCGCTCGTTCTTTAACGAAGAAGACCCGGCAGTCGAGCGAATGGCTAGAGCATTTGCCGAAGCCGCCGTCTCAGCGTTCGTAAATGGTATCGGTGTGAAAGAGGACAAACATTAGCCGCAAAAAGGCCCAAGAAGCGCAAATAGGAACAGGAAAAGATGAGTTTGGAGGTGTATTTTCGGGTGTAGAGGAGCATAACAGGATTTTTCGACTGTGTGACTTAGTTAGAGAAACGAGTTTTGAAATACACAAATTTCATCGGTACGGGCATCTTGAAAAGGTATATGAAAATGCGCTGGCTCATCGATTGAGGAAGCTCGGACTCTATGTCGAACAGCAGTTTCCGTTAAATGTCTATGATGAGGACGGAACCGAGATAGGCGAATATTACGCCGACCTATTTGTCGAAAACTGCCTTATCATTGAGGTAAAAGCCTGCCGCGATATTGCAGATGAACACCTTGCTCAGATTTTAGGGTATTTGCGGTCATCCAAAATTGAACACGGCCTTCTTATTAACTTTGGAAATCAACGATTTCAGATCAAGAAATTGGGACTAAGTAATAAGTAATCTTATTTTGCGTTTTTTGCGCCTTTTTGCGGCAATAAATTCTTATGGTTTTTTCGCGGGAAGATCTTTGGAATCAATTAACACGGCGTGAGATCGCGCCGGTTTATTTGCTGTTTGGGCCGGAGACACATCTTCGAGATATTGCCGCTAAGACGATCACCAATCTGTCTTTTGCAGCGGGCGATCTGCGTGATTTTAACGAGACCAGCTTTAGCCTAAATACTGATGACAGCCTGAAACGAGCGCTGGCCGCCGCCGAGCAGCCACCGATGATGGCGACGCGGCGCGTTATTCGAATCACGGAAATACGCGTTTCCGCGACCGGTTTTCGTGACACCATTACTGAGGACCACGAGCCAATTTTATCGACATATCTGGCAAATCCGTCCCCAAATTCCGTCGTTATATTTGTCGCGGACGAACTCAACGGTGTGCGGAAAATGGGTAAATTTCTCCGCGAAAAGACCACGGCCGTCGAATTTGCGCGTCTTGACGAACGCCAATTCGCTGAATGGGCCAGAAAAGAGATCCGAGATGCCGCGGCGGAGATCGATGAGCCGACTCTGAGACATTTGCTGGCGCGCATCGGTTCGGATGTCCGCCGCTTGAACAACGAGGTCAACAAATTGGCGGCGGCAGCTCTGCCAGGTAAGACTATAACCTCGGATTTGATCGGGGCCCTGGTGCCAAATTCCAGGGAACTTAGCAACTTTGACCTGACCGATCATCTTGTCGCGGGCCGAAGATCCGAGGCCCTGGTGACCCTGCAAAAGATACTTGATGACGGCGCCGAACCGCTTACGCTCCTCGGCCTTATCTCATACAACTACCGCCGCCTGATGATGGCAAAAGATATGATGACGCGCGGAGCCGAGCGCGGCGTGGTCGCGAGTGCGGTGAAACTGCGCTACAACGATCAGGAATCGTTTCTTGCGGCGGCCAGGCGTGCCGACATGAGCAGTCTTACGCAAGCGATACAACGGCTTGCCAAGGCTGACCTCGCCATAAAAACATCGATGGGCGGCGGCGGGCCGGCGGGCGCACGTATGCAAATAGAGATGCTCGTGTGTGAGCTTGCTATGCTGTAAACGCGATTAAAGCGGAGCCAGGTCGGACGATTTGTTGAAGTGGTTGTAAAGATCGTTGTAATCGCTCACCGCCCGGTGAAAGATCAGCGGCAACTGCGCGAGATCCTTGTCCCGTCAGCAGCACAATGCCATTGCGAATGTTAGCGATATCGGCAAGTTGCGGCGGCAGCCGAAGCCCTTCAAATGTCGGTATATCTCATGCGGAATAACACGCATCACGATCGAAAAAGAATTACGCTGCTGAAATATATTTACGCGAAAGCGGCACCTTCCGGGCAGGGCATCGCTGAGATCGGCGGTGAGTTTACCAATTGTACCGCCGCGTCAGGGTTGTTACGGAGCAGCGACATCGCGATCATCTCGGTCTAAAAGGCCGACAGCTTTCCCAAACCGATAGGCGATGCCGGATAGAGAACGCCGTTTATTTCGACCTGCGGTTTTTGCCCACAAGAGAAATTAAGGTCGCTGACATTTTCGGAAACGAGCAGCATCTGCGCAATAATGGGTGCTACATCAAGCAAGCTCATGGTTCGCGTTTACTCCTGAAGGTGTTTAACAAGGCAGGAAATATCTTGGGTTTACCGAGACGAAAGACGTTATTGCGAACGCCGTCAACAAATATTATTCACTATCGCTATGGCAGAATGCAAGTAAATTTTTAAAGGTACAAAACAAAGTTTAGTATTTATTGGCGGACAGGTTGATAAATTTACGCATTGTTTCCTCGATCTTTGCTCCGTCAGAAACGATGGCGCCGATCACCGCGACCGCGTCGGCCCCGGCGTCCAGAACAAAGAGAAGATTTTCCTCATTGATGCCCCCGATCGCGGCGATGGGCATGCCGGGAATAATTTCACGTATTTTGACCAGTCCGGCCAGACCGACAACTGCGTCCGGGTTCTCTTTTGTCCGGGTTGGAAAGATAGGGCCGATCGCAATGTAATCAAGCGGCAAAACTGAGGCCGTGCGAACCTGTTCGACTGTATGCGTGGAAAGCCCCATTATCGCACGTTCGCCGAGAATCAACCTCGCTTCTTCCGGGGGCATATCATCCTGCCCAAGGTGAACGCCGTCAGCTTTTAACGCCAACGCTATATCGACGCGGTCATTGATGATGATCTTAACGCCGTTCTCTTTGGCAATAAGGACAGCCTTCGCAGCAGATGCGTAAAAATCACGAGGCGATGCATGTTTTTCGCGAAGTTGGATGATCTTGGCACCGCCCGCGATCAGTTTTTCGACCTGTTCAGCATGAGAAAGGCCCGACAGACGGGCGTCGGTTATTGGATAGATTCTGGGCAGTTTTAAGTTCAAAGTTTCGAGTTCCGAGTTTAAGTGTAGCTGCCGGGTTTCGCCGTTAACTCGGAACTTGGAACTCGGAACCTCGAACTAGTTAAGCGACTTCATCATCAAAAAGCAATCTTCGCCGTTGTTATAATATTTGCCGATTCGCTGAACGACTGTGTAGCCAGATCTTCGATAGAGGTCCTGGGCCGTTGTATTGCCAACACGTACCTCAAGCATTATCGTTCCGACCTCGCGTTTACGAAGCGACTCTTCGATGTGGCCGAGCAGCTTTACGGCAATTTGGCGCCGCCGGTGCTCCGGGGCTACGCCGATGGTCGTCAGATGTGCGGCGTTATTTTCGTTGACCATCACAAAGGCAAATCCGACGATCTCATCCACCGGTGTCACCATCCGATAGCTTAATGTCCTCGGCTCGTTCAGCAAATACGCGAATGTATGTTTGGTGTAATTGTCGCCGTTCCGAAAACACCGAATGTTGAGACGCAGCACCTCAGGCAAATGATCCTCAGTCAGCCGGCGAATATCATAGGTCGTCGGTGCTGCGGGGACAATTACCGCCTGCTTGGCGGGGAAAGCCGGAATAAAGAAATTGCGAATTGTTTCGAGAACAGCCATCTTCTGAAGTATAGGAAGTCTAGGAAGTCTAGGAAGTCTAGCAAGTCTGGAAAGTCTGGGAAGTCTAGGAAGTCCGAGTTACCGTTTCTTGACTTCGTACACTTTCTAGACTTCCCAGACGTCCTAGACTTTCCCGACTATCAACATACAGTCGCCGTAGCTGTAAAAACGATACTTCGCGGCGACAGCATGGCGGTAAGCATCCATTATAAGTTCGTGGCCGCCAAAAGTTGAAGTCAAAACGAGCAGTGAACTTTCTGGCAGATGAAAATTTGTGAGCAGAGCGTCGATCGCCCGGAATTTGTACCCGGGTTTGATGGTCAGATCGGCGGAGTAACGAACCGCAGCGAAATTGCCAAATTTGACCATTGATGTTTCCAAGGCTCTCGTCGTCGTCGTTCCGACAGCTATGATACGTCTGCCATCAGCTTTCGCGCGTTCGAGAATTTCAGCCGTCGCTTCATTTATCTCGCAATTTTCAGCGGAAACGGCGTGCTGCTCCAAATCATTGACCCGAACCGGTTCGAACGTTCCGTACCCAACATGCAGCGTGATCTCAGCAACCGTAACCCCTATATTTCTAATTGTTTCCAACAGGTCAGGCGTGAAATGCAGCCCGGCCGTGGGAGCGGCGATGGCTCCGCGATTCTTTGCAAACACGGTTTGATAACGTTCGCGGTCAGTGTCAATGACGGACGTTTCACTCTTAATGTATGGCGGAAGCGGTGTTTTGCCGATCTCGTCCAGAATGTTGTAAAAGTCACCCTCGCATGAAAAGCGTACAAGGACCTTGCCGTCCGACGCCTTTTCGACAACCTCGGCGGTCAGTTTGTCGCCAAAGGCTATGCGTTTCCCTTGAGATAGCCGTCGAGCGGGCCGGGCGAGTGTCTCCCAAATACCGCTTTCCATTTCTTTCACAAGAAATATTTCAACCATCGCACCGGTTTCGCTCCGGCCAAAGAGCCTTGCCGGAAAGACCATTGTGTTGTTTAGAACGAGCACATCGTCGGTGCGTAAAAATTGCGGCAAGTCGAAAAAGTTTCTGTCGGTAAATGAACCAAGGGTACGATCAACCGCCAGCATTCGCGACGAAGCGCGCTGGTTCAGCGGTACCTGTGCGATCAGATAGCCCGGTAGGGAATAGTTATATTCGAAAAGCTTCATTTAGGAAAAAAACACTTGTTGACGGCGAATAGATTACCTATAATATAGTATATAGGACAGTTATTACCGGAGAAATACCGGAATTATTCGCATATTCTTTTGTCAGCTGAGGCAAGCTTTGCCAAATTTAGCATAGGAGATGATATGAAAAACAGCAGATTTTACAAATACGCACTTAGCGTCATGTTCGTTCTAACAATTACTTCGATCCCGGCAATCGCCCAAGGGCGGTTCTCTAACGTTTATAGCAAGAGCCAGGTGAAAGGCTACATCGACCGTCTCGAAAACAGCAGCAACCGTTTTCGACGCGATTTTGACCGGGCCATGGACAAGAGCAGTCTCGACGGCACAGACGCTGAGGATCGCGCTAACGCCCTTGTAAAAGATTATGAGAACGCCCTTGATCGTCTGCGGAGCCAATTTAACCGGCAGAGCAACTGGTGGGAAAACCGTAATAATGTTCAGGATATGATCAGCAGGGCCCAACCGGTCAACGTTATGATCAACACCCTCCCCTTTGGTCGTAATCTTGAGAGCCAGTGGCGGGCGATGCGTAACGATATTAACAAAGTTGCTGATACTTACGACCTCCCCGGTCTTAACGGCGGCGGCTGGAATGGCGGTGGCGGAAATGGCGGCGGCTGGAATGGCGGCGGCTGGAACGGCGGCGGCCAGATATCACCGCCAAACTGGGCAACCGGTACGTTCTATGGTACAGATCAGCTTGGCCGGCGCGTCACATTAACGATCTCAAATAAAGGCAATGTTTCAGCCAACACAGACGGGATTTTCTTCACCGGTGCATTTACCCGCGGAAATTATCTTAGCTTTGCGGACGGCACGTCCAGCGTCACCCGAGATGGAAACGGTTTCTGGACCACGCGAACCAGCAACGGCGAGAGAACATACTTTTCGCGCCACGGTTCTGGAGGCGGGGGCGGCGGCGGTATCGGCGAGAAGATCCATCCGCCAAACTGGGCGGTAGGTACGTTTTATGGAACGGATTCGGCCAGCCGGCAGATCACGCTGACCATCTATGCCAGCGGCGACGTGGCCGCAAGCGCAAACGGAACCCCGTTCAGCGGTTCATATATCCGCGGCGACTTTCTGAGTTTTACGGACGGTACGTCAAAGGTGACGCGCGACGGAAACGGTATCTGGACAACCCGTTCGAGCAACGGAGAGCGAACGCGTTTTCGCCGTTAACCAAAAGACTCGATATCAACTCAAAAAAAGAGGCCGTCTTTTCAGACAGCCTCTTTTCGTTTGGATCAATGATCTTAATTTGGTACCGAGGGTCGGAGTCGAACCGACATGGGCGTTAAGCCCGCTAGATTTTGAGTCTAGTGCGTATACCAATTTCGCCACCCCGGCAGGAATTTATGATGATAGAACTCTGACGCCGATAGGTCAAGACCTAGAGCTTGAAGGAGTAGAAGATCGGCAACAAGAATTTTCCTGGCGCGTCAACCTAAACCTCGATCAATACCACCACCTCGACGCGGCGTTTGGTCTCGTCGAGAAAGCTTTCGATGGCGGCGGCGACCTTTTGGCGGGTCAGCGTCTGGTGTATTTCGACCCGTTTTTCTTCAAGCGATGGCAGCAGAAGGCCCGGCGTCCGGCGGCGAAAGTCCGGTGTAAACACGTCGCGGTGATATTTTGCCTCGTCATCGGCCGTTATCACCACAAATGAGCCAAAACGGAAATCTACATATTTCTCGATCGCCACACGCTGGGCGATCAGACGCTCAAAACCTTCGTCTTTTATTGAGTCAAATCCAACCTGCTTCAATCTGGCCTCAAAAACAGCCGGTGATGAAAAGAAACCAAGTGTCTCTGTTATTTTGTCAGCTATCTCTTTGCTGGTCGGAGCCGCTCGCGGCAGACGTTCGGCCTCGAGAGCGAAAAGCCGCTGATTTATCAGCACTTGAAGGGCCTGATTCAGATCCTCCGATCTCGGGTTTTCGAGCTGAACGCCGGGTTCAAGTGCAAGCTGCCAGACGAGATCGGAGTAGGTTATCAGTTCCGTCCGCGAACTATCGCTGACGACCGCCACGGTTTTATCAACGATCTCCTGTGCGTGAGCCGAAAATGCTGCAAAAAATATAAAAATTAGCAGTAAACCGTACAGCCGGGGCGGTAATTTTTGAGAAAGGTTGTCCATCACGTTTAATTCAATTTTCGACTGCTTTCACAGCGGTGTCAACTAAACCTCACGTTTGTTAAATTTGTTGACAATATGTTCAAAATTATTTTTAATTGAACAGGAAGTTTCTTAACTCCTCTTTTCGATAAAGTCTCTTTTATATCTGCACCAATTCACCCGGCTGCGATCATTCAAAAATGCTAACCCCTTCGCCGCCGAAAACCAGTATTCCATTTGCCACAGCCACGGCTGATGACGATATGGTCGAGCTCAAATTTATCTCTGAGCTTGGCCGGAGCCTGCTCGTTACGGTCCATCCCAAAAAAGTAGCGAACCGTGTTGCCGAGGCGATCCTCAATGGGGTAGATGCCCGCGTCTCCGTACTTGTTGCCGAGCTTAACAGCATCGGCGCTGATCACCTGCGAAATCGGGCGTGACGGCGAGGTGGAGAACGGCGCTTTTCGCCGCGACAGGTTTGAAAAATGGCTGAGGTTTATGCCGCCGCAGGTTGGTTATTCCGAAATGGGGGCGAGCGAATTTTTTATCAATGATGGCGAACATGCTTGCGAATATATTTCGCCGGTGCACATAAACGGCGATATTCGAGGTGCGATAATCGTCGGATTTGAGACCGAACATGAATTTACCGATCGCAAAACACGTCTGATCGAGGCCGCAACGCAAATGGCGGCGATGAGCGTCAATCTGTCGGCCCATTACGAGATCGCACTCAATGATTCGGTCACGAGGCCCGTGAGGAGCACCGCAAATTTACCGAGGCAGTGCTCGACGCACTTGCGTCTCGCTTTATGTCGTTGACCGCGATTATCGGATCGTGACTTGGAACTGGCACCGCGAGGTCGGTTTGCAGGGAATTGCGCGTGATCTGGCGGTTGGACGCAACGTATTTGACGTGCTCGAGAAATATCCGCAGGGTCGGGTCCGCGAGGAATTTGAGCGGGCCTTTCGCACCGGGCGTATCGAGCGAATTGAACAGCAGACAGTCGCGGACGACGGTTCGACACGGCACTGGATGGTCAGCAAAATGCCGATTAAAAACGCCGACAACGGCGACGTTACCCATGTTATAACGGTTGGCGAGGATGTAACGGTTCGCGTCGAAGCTGTTCAGGCAATATGCCGGGCGGAAAAACTTGCGGCTGTTGGGCGGCTTGTCGCCGGTGTTTCCACGAAATAAACAATCCGCTTGTGACGATCGCCGCCTGTGCCGAGGCTCTCGAACAACGAATCGACGAAGGCGCATTTTAGACGTCCGAGTCAGCCGATGACCTGACCGAATATCTCAGCCTGATCACGGGCGAGGCGTTTCGCTGTATGGCGATCACGACCGATCTCCTCGATTTCAGCCGAATACGGACAGGCGAACGCACGACGCTTGACGCAGGCGACATTGTGCGCTCCGCTGCAAATTTGATCTCACATCAAAAACGCAGTGACAGTATTTTGCAGAAAATTGAGATTGAGAGCGACCTGCCGTTTGTCAGCGCCGACGGTGGGCAGATCCAGCAGGCCGTCATCGCTCTCGCCACGAACGGTATCGACGCCATGCCCGAAGGCGGTACGCTTGCGTTCCGCCTATTATCCAAGGGCAATCGGGTTGTGATCGAGGTTGAGGACACGGGTGCGGGCATTCCGCAAGAGAATATGTCCAAGATTTTCGAGCCGTTTTTTACGACCAAAAAAGTCGGCAAAGGTACCGGCCTCGGCCTCGCTGCAGATAGCCAGGACGCATCGGTCACTTCCTGAAATCGTCGCCGAGTCGCGGCAGATGAAAGAGGCCCTGAGGCTCGTTCATCGGGTTGCACCGTCGGATACGTCGGTGATGATCACCGGTGAATCCGGGGTCGGAAAAGAGTTGATCGCCCAGGCGATACACAGACTAAGCAAGCGGAGCGAGAAGCCGTTTATCGATCTTATTTGTGCGGTGCTGCAGGACACTTTACTGGAATGCGAGCTTTTCGGGCGTGAGGCTGGGGCATTTTCGGGGGCGCGCGCGCGTACGTAAACTGGGCCTATTTGAGATCGCTGACGGCGGGACGATATTTCTGGACGAAGTAATGGAAATGCCGATGCAGCTCCAGTCCAAACTACTGCGGGCGTTAGAGATGCGTTCGTTTTTCCGTGTCGGCGGCATAAAAAAAAGTCGAGGTCGATGTTAGATTGGTCGCCGCCACTAACCGCGACAAGGGAACAGGCGCTGGCCGACGATGTTTTCCGCGCCGATCTGATGTACCGCATCAACACCTTTGAAATAACCATTCCGCCGCTGCGCGAACGCCGTGAGGACATTGAACCACTGGCCCGCCATCTGCTGCATAAACTCGCAGGCAACAATTCGCCCGAAATGTCACCCGGCGCGATCGAGGCTCTAACTGCCTTTGACTGGTCGGCAATGTCCGTCAGCTCCGAAACTGTCTGGAACGTGCCGTTCTGCTGTCGGACAACGACATGATCACTCCGCGCGAACTACCGCCCGAGATCGCGTTTCGGACCGAGAGACCAAACGTTTCGGTCAGCTACGGGAACTCGCGTTCGGAAAGGGGTTGGTTCCTTTCAGAATGCGACATCAAATAATCTACGCGACAGCGAGCGTCAGCAGATAATCGGCGCATTAGAAAAAACCGGCTGGCATCGCGGCAAAACCGCAGAACTTCTCGGCATCTCACCATCGACCCTCTATCGGCGGCTCCGCGAATACGATCTGGATGTTAGATAGTAAGAATTTATATGTTTAGAAAATTCGGCCTATTTGTTTTTGCACCTTTTGCCATTTTGATTTGCGTGCGTTTAGCGTCTTCTCAATCGTCGGTACCGGGCGAGGTTGTTGACGTTATGGATGGACGAACTGTCGTCGTTGAGCCCCAAACCCGAAGAGTTACGATTGAGCTGCAGTATATAGATGTACCACGCCGAGGTGAGCAAATGCACGATTCTGTCACGGATCACCTTCGAAATTTGGTAAAAGGCAAGATCATTAATTATCGGCAAAGGAACCTGCTTGGCGACCGGACTTTCGGACATTTGATGTTGAACGACATTGATGTGAATCAGCAGATGCTGCGAGACGGTGCCGCATGGCACATTCCATCGGACATGTCAGGTCAGGAAAAAAGCGAATACGACGCCTACGCGTCGACCGACGCGATCGCAAAGAATGAGAAACGCGGCGTTTGGTCCGTTCCGGAAATGAAGCCGGCGTGGGAGTTACGTGGGGCCGAAAAAGAAATCGCGAAACAGCCAGAACAAAATTTACCCGTTGTTAACCAACGAGTCGAGCAAGTGGCAAATCATAAACCCGTGACAAACCCCGGTCAAAATCCGGCGATGGGTGATGTCGGAGCGCTTCTCAATGGATATGATGCCAAAACCAAAACCGCTACCTTAGCATACCTATGCTGGGCGTTACCGAAATAAATAGAGAGTTAGCGAGAGAATACCATACGGCAATTGAAGTGATCTATTTTTATAAGGAAGACGAACGGAGAGGAAGGAGCGGCATTTTTGTTGTTAACGTGGTTTCAGTCTCAAAACAATGGCGGTTTCTTACGCTAAACGAATTAACCGTAACGGGCGGCGGCAAGGATATTACCATTGGCAAGCCAAAACGGACGACCGCGACAGATGGCGATAATCTGCGGGAAAACCTTGGTCGATCGCAGCACAATTGACAGGATCGTCAATGGAAACGATGCTGTAATAAAAGTTGGCACCTATCTGATCCAGCCAACCGACGGTCTCAAAGTCCTACTTTGTAATATGCTTCAGGTCTGCCAATAAACGGTCCATTTTTACTCTGATTTGCCGATCACATAATTCACTACATATTGACGCAAGTATAGGGACGCAGCCGTAGTCCGTAACATGCCTTTTCTATTTTCGAGGTTCTGGGATATTCTTTTGAGATATTAGATTCCTGTTCCTTTGGGGGACCTCGATAATGAGACGTGTATTCTTGCTATCAATTTTGCTGTTGGCATTTTCAAGTCAGGATTTTTCGCAATCGGGCGCGGCGAAACAGCTTCACGCTTTATTTGATTCTGAATGGCAGTGGAACCTTGAGAATAATCCGGGATTTGCCTCTTTTCTGGGGGACAAACGCTATAACACGCGTTGGACAGATGTTAGCATCCCGGTGATCGAGGCACGTGTAAAACATCGCAAAGACACACTTTCCCGGCTAATAAAAATAGGCCGTTCGCGTCTACCCGCGAGCGATCAGCTTAATTACGATCTGTTTCAAAAAGACATCGAGAGCGAGCTCGAACGCTTTAGTCTGCGGCTCTATCTGCTCCCGTTAAAGCATGACGACGGCATTCAGCGCTCCGCTGAGCTTGCTGACCTGATCGACTTTCAAACCG
>JBDSCV010000269.1:0-8564 GCA_039920905.1 Pyrinomonadaceae bacterium | reverse complement strand
TCGGCCTTGATCCGCATGGAAGAGGCCGTCGCGCATCTGCCCAAGCTCGAATTAACCGACGACCGCATCGACAAAACCAGAAACGGGCTCTCGACGCGCATCATCGACCAAATATTCAACGACGGCGAAGCTGTTCGGATGCAGGATACAGCCGGAAATTTGATCGGCATCGGTTTTTATGACGTAGAAGAAAATATAGTTCAGCCAAAGGTCGTTTTGGTATAAAATGACGGCAGAGAAACGAATATGAAAAAACGAAATCTGGCGTTGGTGTTGGGCGGTGCGGTCGGGGCGGCGGTTGCGGTCAAGCTGCTGACCCGCGCCGACAGCGTTTATTGGGATGATGTCTCGGACCAGGTCAAACATTCCGAGCACTCGCATTTTGTAAACGTCGATGGGGCCCGTGTGCATTATCAGGAGTTTGGCGACGCGGCGAAACCGCCGATAATCCTGATCCATGGCTACACGGCATCGGTGTATGTCTGGAAAACGGCGGCACCGATGCTTGCGGAGGCTGGTTTTCGCGTGATTGCGATTGATCTGCTCGGATTTGGTTATTCGGAAAAACCTTCGTGGTTTGATTACTCGATCCAGTCACAGGCACGTCAGGTTTCCCGGTTTATGAACCGCCTCGGTATCGGACGTGCGACGGTTGTGGGCAGTTCGTATGGCGGCGCAGTTGCGCTAAACCTGACGCTCGATTATCCCGAAGCGGTCGAGAAACTTGTCCTTGTCGATGCCGTGATAAACGACGATCTCAAGGCTCATCCGGTGCTGCGGCTCGCGTCATTTCCGGGTATCGGCGAGGCGATCACGCCATTTCTCTCGGATTCGAAAATATTTCTGCGTTATCGAATGCGCGGAACGCTCGCCAGGGCGAATCATCACATGATCACCGACGAACGCATCGAATCGATCCGCCGGCCGCTCTTTGCCGCCGACGGCCACCACAGCCTGCTCGCCACATCGCGAAACTGGTCGGCCAACCATATTGAACGCGACGCTCACCTGATCAACCAGCCGACGCTGATCATCTGGGGCGAAGAGGACACGACCATCCCTATCAAAAACGGCTACAAACTCCACAATGAGATCCTAAATTCCCGCTTTGTCGTCCTAAAAGAGTGCGGCCACGTTCCGCAGGAAGAAAAGAGCGAGATTTTTACGGAGCTTGTGACTGAATTTTGCCGCGACCGCAAAGGCAGGATTACTACAAAAGACAGCGATGCAGTCAGACTCGAAGCCTAAATGCACGCTACGAATGCCACCCTATACGGCAAAGGTATTTTCACTACGCTAGCGATCTATGACCGCGAACCTTTTCTATGGGGAAAGCACTGGCGGCGACTGACGGACAACGCCGCAAAGATCGGCATTGATCTGTCCGAATATTCCGAAGAGACAACCGGGAAAGCTCTCGATGAGATAATCGAAAAAGACAATGTGACGAACGGACGGGCAAGGGTCACGTTCTTTGACGAATCACCGAGCAGCATCTGGTTATCCGATACAAACTGTAAAACAAACCTACGAATAATAACCGGCGATCCGCGTCTGTTACCGCCAAACTTTCGCCTTACGGTTTCGCCATATCCGCTCAATTCCCGCTCACCACTTGCCGGCGTGAAATCGTGCAACTACCTAGAAAATCTTATTTCATTTCAAAATGCAAAAACGGGCGGTTTTGACGAGGCTGTTCGTCTCAATGAACGCGGCGAGATCGCGTCTGCCTGTATGGCGAATGTCTTTTGGCTTAGAGAGAACAGGCTCTATACGCCTTCGCTCAAGACCGGCTGTCTTGCGGGAACGACGCGGGAGTTTGTATTGGAAAAACTCGAGTGCAGTGAAGTCGAGACAGGGATCGAGGAATTAGAAAAAGCCGACACGATATTTCTTACATCTGCCGGAATCGGTATTGTTGCAATAAACGATTTTGATGGAACGATATTAGAGAGGCCCGATCATCCGCTTGTGCGGCTGGTCTAAAAAAACCTCTTCGCGCTTCGCACTCATGCGGGCAGGTTGCCCGCGTTACGACGAAAAAACACGCAACCTCACGAAAAACATTCGTGAACTTTCGTGTTTTTTCGTGGTTAAACTCCTATTACCCTGCGGTTTCGAAAAGTGCGAGGATCTGCTTGCCTTCGTGCGAACGCGGATCGATCGTGCGGAGGTGTTTCTGCCCCTGCATTTCCCAGATCGCCGTCACGTCGCCTTCTTTTTCTACCGCCTGATACGAAACGTCCTCGGTGCTAACCGGTACTTCTTCGACCGGAGCCGCCACCAGCATTTCAATTTTTTCTTCGACCGCCGCCACTGCTTCCTGCGGTTCCTCTGCGGCCTGTACTGCTTCTTCTGACATCTAGTTCAATTGTCTCCTTAACTTAGATCAACTCTTAATATAAAGAAAATTCTGACACACTGAGGGTGATTTTGTCGAGTTCGAGAGGTTCAATCCCGATCAATATACCTTCATGTCCGGGTCAGAGCGCATATGCCACTCGGTTTTTCTTTGAGCTTTAATTCGTTTTTTCAATTTCCGCTCCTTTTTCAGAAGTCCAGGCAAGGTGTAATTTGCGATCTTCATCAGCCGCAGCGAGCGGATCGGATCAACAAGATGCGTGTCCGGCAGCGGATAACCCGATTCTTTAAGGACCAGACCTATCGGTAGTTCCATCTGTTCCTGAAGCTGAATTATCTTGGCCACGAGTTTTGAACCGGGCGTGAGCAAAGGGCCGATGCCGTAGCGAACCTGCTGGGTGCCGATCAGGTAAAAATGCTTATATTCCGGTAAAACACAGCCGCCATAAACGAGGGCGAGCTGCTCGTTTTTCATCGGCACAAACCCTTTGGGCAGGAACGGAAAACTCAGGTAAAAGCCGGTCGCCGCGACGATCATGTCAAATTCGTCACTGGTTCCATCCGTAAAATGGACGGTATTGCCCGCAAATCTCGAAATATCAGGACGCGGCTTGATGCGGCCGTGTTTGAGGTAATGAAATATCTCAGTGCTGATCGTCGGATGTTTTTCAAATATCTTATGGTCTGGCCTCGGAAGGCCGTAATCTTCGTATTTCCCGACGACGATTCGCAGCAGGCCACGGAGCAAAAAACGCTGGAGAAAGACCGGCAGATGCACGAGCGGCGATTCGATCGAAGGCTTGCCGAAAACGGTCTTCGGCGTCATCCAATAACCTCGACGCAGGCTGAGATGAGCAGTTTCCGAAACTCGGGCGGCTTCGGAAACAACATCACAAGCAGAGTTGCCGCCGCCGATGACCAAAACGCGTTTTCCCGCAAGCTGTTTCGGGTCCTTAAAATCTTTTGAGTGAATATACTCGCCGGTAAAATTCCCCGGATACGACGGAAATCGTTTGTCCCAATGATGCCCATTGCAGACGAGAACGCCTTTGTAAACGCGCTGCTCACCGCTGGAAAATTGGACATCCCACAGCTCATCGCTGCGTGGCTTTACGGTAGTAACTTTTGTATTGAATTCGATCTGCGGCCTTAGTTCAAATGTTTTCGCGTAGAGCTTGTAATAGTCACCCATCTGCTGTTGGCTAGGGAAATCGGGATAGTCGGCGGGCATCGGGAAATCAGTAAACTCTGTTGTCTTTCGTGACGAAATTATGTGCGCGGTGCGGTATGTTCCGTGATACCAGTTGCCGCCAATCTCATCGTCGGCCTCGGCCTGTTGATACTGGATACCTGCGTCTTTTAGCGCTTTTGCGTGAGAAAGACCGCAAGGCCCGGCACCGATAATTAAGAAAATGTTGCTTTTATCCACCATTGATCCTGAGTTACGGCGAGATTATAGCACGAGGAAATCACAGGCTATTGCGAATTTTCCGACCGCTCTCAACGCACATCTTTGCGCGAAAACTCGCTGATTGACAGCCCGCGTCTGATTATGAGGATGATCCCGATCGCGGTCCAGAATAGAATTCGGCCCTTGCGAATAATTGCCAGCGTTACGCCCATACCGGCCGCGAGGGCGACGGTTTGCCCGACAAATTGAGCGCCAGCCTCGTCAACACCGATCAAGAACGGGACGAGCTTAAATACTATCGTTATAAGTCGGCTGACGGATTCGAGCAGAAACGCGGTGAGAAAGCTTGGATAGGCATCGCTTAAACGGCTCAGAATATACCACACCTCGGCGATCCCGAGGATATGGTATGCGGCTTCGAGCACGCATATCGGCATAAACCGCTGCGGATAACAACGGTAAAATCCGTAGATAAGGTCCTCAAAGACCCGGACGTCGAGCCGCCCTTTCTTGAGCAATTTTTGCAGAAATCCTTTGCGGTAAAGCCATTCGCATATTTCGCTGGAGAAATGCCACTGTCGAATTACCATCAAAAGACCCAGAACCAGCAAGAAACTTACGGAAAAGACCAGAAAATTTAACGTCCAAATAAGACTCTCGTCCACCGCAAAACCGCGTAGCAGAGTTACCGCTCCGATTATCAAAAAAATGCTGGTAACGAGGCTGTAAAAGAGATTTTCAGTCGCGACCGACGCCAACCCGCCTACGAGCGGGATGTGTTTTCGAACCGCGACGGCCTTTGATGTACCGCTGATCAGGATACCGAGCGGGATCGTGCTGCTCATCGCCTCACCGATCACGACCGCAGGGATCGTGTCTCTCACACGTAGTGAATACGGCTCATTGACGGAAAGTTTCCATGCATAGGCACGCGCACAAATTCGTATAAAATAGATAAAAAGGATCACCGCAAATCCAACAATCCCAAATCTGACCACACCTTGATAAATCTCATGAAAACCGACCGCGTACACAAAATACGCAAAAAGCCCGATACCGCCGATTGTCAACACGATTCCGATGACCTTTAACCGACTGATGCTTTTGTTTGGATTTTGCTGCGGTTCGCTTGCCGGATTCACTACTTTGCCTTTGGCCAATGGCTTGATTAGAATGTTATTTTATCGAGCGAGATTAACAAAGTAGTAAAAGGAATTACGTATGAGCACAGCAGCCGGGGCCGCATTATCAAACGCAGGCCTGACCATTTTATCCGAAGATGAAGAGATGTTTCGAGCATCCGTCCGCGAATTTGCCGAAGGCGAGGTCCGTCCAAAGGTCGAGGCAATGGAACACGCCGGAAAACTCGATCCCGACCTCATCAAACAATGTTTTGAGCTGGGTCTGATGGCGATAGAGTCGCCGGAGGAATACGGCGGCGCAGGCTCGACGATCTTTAATGCCATACTCGCGATCGAAGAGCTCGCCCGCGTCGATGCATCCGTTTCGGTGTTTGTTGATGTGCATAATACGCTTGTCACCAACGCCTTTATGCGTTGGGCAAACGACGAGCAGAAAAAGAAATATATGCCGCAGCTTGCCGAGGGCAAGGTTGGCGCCTACGCTCTATCCGAAGCAAGTTCCGGCTCGGACGCTTTTGCTCTGAAAATGCGTGCGGTTGATAAAGGCGATCATTACGAACTGACCGGTCAAAAACTTTGGATCACGAACGGTAACGAGGCAGAGATATTTGTGCTATTCGCAACTATCGATCCTGACGCCGGTTATAAAGGCATTACGGCGTTCATCGTGGAAAAAGGGTTCCAAGGCTTTACGGTCGGAAAGAAAGAAGACAAACTTGGTATCCGGGCCTCAAGCACGACGGAACTCATTCTCGACAACTGTAAAGTTCCAAAAGAAAACGTCTTAGGCGAGGTTGGCAAAGGCTACAAGGTCTCGATCGAAACGCTCAATGAAGGCCGCATCGGTATCGGCGCCCAAATGGTCGGCATCGCTCAAGGAGCATACGAGGCGGCCCTCGGCTACACAAAGGAACGCGAGCAATTTGGCCAAGCGATAAATGCTTTTCAGGCCGTCCAGTTCCAACTAGCCGAAATGGCCGTCGAGATCGAAGCCGCCCGCCTGCTTGTCTATAACGCCGCCCGCCGCAAAGACGCGGGCCAGCCTTTCCTCAAGGAAGCAGCCATCGCCAAACTCTACTCATCCCGCTGCGCCGAGGCCGTTTCATCCAAAGCCATCGAACTCTACGGCGGCTACGGCTATGTCAAGGATTATCCGGCAGAAAAATTCTGGCGGGACTCCAAGATCGGTGCCATTTACGAAGGCACGTCGAATATGCAGCTGCAGACGATTGCAAAATTGATAATGAAATAGTCAGAACCGGCGCTGTAGCAACTCGGTTCTTATAACTATATGACGGCCGAAGAAATCACAAAATATCTGACGGAGCTTAACGACGAACTTTGCCTCATGAACATCAAAGGCGAAGTTTCGCTTTACGGCGGCGCGGTAATGTGTTTGGTGTATGACGCCCGGGCCGCCACGAAAGATGTGGATGCCATATTTAGGCCAACGAGCGAGATCCGCAAGGCGATAAAAATTATCGCACAAAGGTACGATCTGCACGATGACTGGATGAACGACGCTGTAAAAGGGTATTGGGCGAAACATCAGGAAAGAATTTTATTTGACCTTTCTGATCTCAAAGTCTTTGTTCCTGAACCTGATTACCTGCTTGCAATGAAAGCGATAGCTGCTCGTGCCGGAACGTATGATCGTGAAGATGTAAAAAAGTTGATCGAGATGTTAGATATTAAATCTGCCGAGGCGGTATTCGATATAGTTGAAAAATACTATCCAAAAAATCAAATAAAACCACAGACACAATATTTCATCGAGGAGCTTTTTCAATATGATGACAGCGGTCGAGACAAAGCAGAGGATTGAAGACGAAGCAAAGTGGTGGAAAATACCGCTAATGGATTTTGTTGACGATTTTCGCTATTACAAAGATGCGGCGGCGATTATCGAACCTTTTAAATTGAGCGACGAACGCAAAGATGCGGTTCTTGCGAGTGTAATTGAGACTTTGTGTGATGAGCTTAGTATTCCGATTCCCGGTTGGCTTAGCTTTGTGCCAGCCTGTCGCGAGCCATATTTTTTATCCCAAATGGAAAGTTTGAATGCATTTTGTCTAATTCAGACACCGATACATTTTCGCATTCGCAAAGTTTTTATAATGGAGAATTTCTTGCAGCGTGTCTAACCACATAGCAATTCGCGAAGCCATCCCCGGAGACTCAAAGCTGCTCACCGACCTCTCTTACACTACTTTCTGGGATGCTTTTGCCCATCACCCTAAAAATGCGCCAGACGATCTTGCGCATTACATGGGGCAGGCATTTAATGTCGAGCAGATCGCTGCCGAGTTGGCAGACGTAGCGTCTATATTTCTGATCGCGGAGATCGACGGCAAAGCGATCGGCTACGCTAAGCTGATCGTTGGCAGCATTGAACTTGGTATCAACGCTGAGCGGCCCATCGAGTTGTCGCGGCTGTATTCACATCAGGAATATATTGGCAAAGGTGTCGGTCAAAATCTGATGGACGCGTGTTTTGATTTTGCGCGGTCACACGATCACGACGTAATGTGGCTTGGCGTCTGGGAATTTAACCCGCGTGCCCAACGGTTTTACGAAAAAAACGGCTTTAAAGAGGTCGGAAAACACAACTTCCAACTAGGCTCTGACCACCAGACTGACCTGCTAATGCAACTAGAGATTTTACCGCAGAGACGCTAAGTCGCATAGCAAAAGAGAGCATTGAACTATGGCTCTTGCTGTTCGTCCCTCATTTCTCTGGGTCTCCGCGTGTCTCCGGGTAAATCTTTGACTTTCGATCTTCTATGCACTATCGTTGCATTTGTGCGACACATAATTAACCCTCCGAATCCATACAACCAATACACGTCCGAATATGTCGGTGAACCGCCGCCGACCAAGCTTGAGATATTTGAAGAAACGGCAACTAAGAAAATCATTACGAAAGCGTTCGCGTCGGATTGGGAAGGCGGGTGGCGTTATACGGTCAACTGCTATCGCGGCTGCGTCCATGGCTGCACATATTGCTTTGCGAGGCAGTATCACGAGTATTTGGGTTACGGCGCGGGAACAGATTTTGAGACCAAGATCGTCGTTAAACCAAACGCACCCGAATTACTTAGACAAGAGTTACGAAAAACACCCGACAAGATGCCGCATCTGGATTTTTCGTTTGCGACCGACCCCTATCTGCCGCTGGAGGCGAGCTATGAGCTGACCAGAAAATGCTTAGAGGTGTGCGTTGATTTTCAAGTTCCGGTCGGTGTAATTACAAAAGCGCCACTTGTAACGCGGGATATTGATCTGCTCAAAAAGTTAAAGAAGGTTTCAGTATTTTTCTCGCTTCCATTTCTAACTAAGGAAAAATCAAATCCGTTCGAGCCGTACACACCGGTTCCCGAGGCGCGGTTCCGGGCCATGCGTGAGATCGCCGACGCGGGAATTCCGGTCGGTATAGGCATCGCACCGGTCATTCCCGGCTATAACGAATCGGACATTCCGGGCCTTCTCGAACGCGCCAAAGAATGTGGAGCGACGCGCTCGTTTATGTCGATGCTCCATTTGGACACCGATTCGATCGAGGAATACTTTGTTCAAAAGATGCACGAGCGCCTTCCGCCGACTCGGGTGACAAAGATCATCAACACCATCAAACGCGAACGCGGCGGCAC
>JBDSCV010000268.1:0-16790 GCA_039920905.1 Pyrinomonadaceae bacterium | reverse complement strand
GTTGTCGGAACAATGCTCGGGTCTAGACCGTCGATATCAATGGTCAGATAAACATTTGCTGTGAGCGAATCTATGGCTTCATCGATCCAGTCGGTCTTCCCCACAATATCTCTCGCCCAAAATATCTTTGTCGGCATACCTTCTTTTAGCGAACGTGCCTCATCGCCGGAGATCGAGCGAATGCCGACCTGAACCGAAGGAATCCGTAGATCCTTGACGACTCGAGCCATGATCGAAGCGTGCGAATGCGGCGTTCCGTCATATTCGTCACGCAAATCGGCGTGAGCATCTATCTGCAAAACGCTCATATTTTCATATTTTTCGTTATGAGCTTGTATTATCGGGGCCGAAACGGAATGTTCGCCGCCGAGCATACAGATGAATTTGTCGAGGTCTAGAAGTTTCTTCGAATAGCCGTAGAGATCCGCCATCATTGCCTCAGGAGTCTCGCGGGGTGTAAATTCGGGCAGCGTGTGGATGCCGAGCTTGTAAACCTCGGAATCGGTCTCCTCTTCATAGAGCTCCATGTTCCGCGACGCATTAACAATAGCCATCGCGCCTGCGCCAGTCCCGGTTCCATATGAAACCGTCCCTTCGTATGAAACAGGTAATATCAGAATGCTTGCAGAATCGAGCGAGGAATATTGATCCTCGTCGATCCCACCGAAATTCATTGGTAGATCGCTTGACTGGCTCATGCAATATGCCGGTACTAGGCCTTTGGTTTTTGATCCCAAATCTAAAATTTGAAATCAAAATAATAGTTAAGAATTCAAAATCAAAAAAACCTAAAAACCAAAAACGAAAGACCATTACCTAGGGAACATCAATATTCATCTCACGGCCGGAGAAGCTGAATGTCGGGCGTTTACGGCCTTTCATAAACTTGGCTGCGGTCTGCGAAAGAGCCGTGATGATCATCGGCAGAGCGATCGACGGGTCACACGGCACATAGGCGGTGGTTGCTCCGCGAACCAGTTTTCCAAACACCGACATGTGGTTACCGGCATACGACGGTGTGCGGATGTCTAGTGGAGCAGTATCGGTTGCAATCGAGATCGCGTATTTATGACCGCGAGGTGTCGTCCGGGTGATATATGACGAAAGCTCCGCTACATTCACTAGATTTTGGCTGCCCATGCTGCCAAGCGAGATGATGCCGGAATGCCTAGTCCGATGGGCGATGGTCATCATCTCCATCGTGTCCTGCGTCGTATCGAACATGATTTGGATCTTTTTCTCAAATTTTGCGCGGGCGATGCCAACGGCTATCTCCGATCCTGGTAGATCGGGACAAAAGACAGGAATTCGCGATTTGAAGGCGGACGTCAGAATGCCGTCTTCGTGAGCGATCTCCGAGAGTTCGCGGCCCAGAAGATGCAAAAATTCGCGGATCGAATACGAGCGGCTCAATTCGAGCTGGTTGATGACGCTGCCGATCCATTCGTCGGCCTCCTGATATTCCTCACGATTGGCCATCACATCGCCAATTCTTAGCACGTCAGAGGCTTCGAGTTCCTCGTCGTTCATGCTCGGATGGGCCTGAAAGTGATTGCGTCCGAGGATCTCGTGAATGTCGTGGTAAAGCACCGTCCCAGACATCACTATCACATCGACAAAGCGGTTTTTGATAACGTATGCAAGCAAACGCCGCATTCCGGACGTGATCAGATTGCCTGAACCGCAAAGATAGATCGTCGAATTATCATCAAGCATATCGAGCCAGATGCGATGTGCCTCAGCAAGTTGTTTTGCGCCGAAACCGGCCCCTTCCATCTTTTCCAAAAGGCCTGCAACCGAGCGGTCCCTGTCGATCGGAACCGGACGAGTGGGAACCGTTAAAAATTTTGAAGTCTTTGTCTTCTTTTGAGCTACCATAAGTTTCCTTCAATTCAATTTTATTTTCTTGACGCGGAAAGGGCGAGACGCCGGGACGCAGAGATTTATCTCCGTCTCGCCGCGTCTCTCCCTCTCCGTGTCATTTTCCGCTCGGAGTCAAGTATGTATAACTTTCAACCTGATCCTCGTAAAACTCTATTACCCTGCTGCCTTCGGTGTTCGAAAGCCGACCCTCTTTTATACGCTGCAGCACAGATTTGCGAAATGTGTCGTGCAGCTGGCCAGGATCGAATCTCACCGATGCAACGGCATCGCCAAGCGTCGCCCCATAAATAACCTTTTTGATAATGAATCCGTCCTCGCCAATAAAAACGTGGGCCTCGTGCGGTATCCCAAATAAATTATGGTTGTTCCCCATAACCTCCTGATACGCACCGACCAGCATCATCGCCAGATAATACGGCTCATTTTTGACGAGCTTATGCAATTCCAATACGGATTTAACGTCGTGGAGATCCACGAACTTATCTACAATCCCATCGGAATCACAGGTTATGTCACAAAGCGTAGCATATTCTGATGGCTTTTTGTTGAGTTTATGTATTGGGATTATAGGAAAAAGTTGTTCGAGGGCCCAATTGTCTGGCATTGAGCGAAAAACCGAGAAATTTGCGAGGTATTTCGCACACATCAGGTGCCGCAGCTCGTCGAATTCCTCCGCGACGTATTTCTTCAACTGGGCATACTTATCGGCTTCCTCGCATATGTCCCAGAAAAGCACCTCGCCTTTGCCCTTAGCTTCGAGCGATATGAGGCCGAGGTTGAACATCGTGAAAAGCTCATCGCGATTTTCGAGAGCATCGTGGTAATACTCACGGTAATTCTTGGCGTTTATCGTCTCGCGAAGGTCGTGCAATTCTTTAACGATCTGCGGATCGTCGGCGCCCATCGTCATCTCCGCCAAACTCTCGACAACGGTTTCGATCTCGTCCTGTATATTCGTTACGAGAATCGCGTGGTAGGCTGACAAATACCGGCCGGATTCCTGAATGATCGTCGGATGCGGCACATTTTCGTCATCGCAGACTGTCTTTATGACATAAATGACATCGTTGGCAAATTCACGGGCGTTGTAATTTGCCGAAGATTCAAACGAAGTTCGCGAACCGTCATAATCTACAGCCATACCGCCGCCGACATCGAGATATTCGATCGGTATATTCATTTTGACGATCTTGGCGTATGTGCGGGCCGCCTCTTTCATCGCGTTCTTGATCCGCTTGATGTCGGTCAACTGCGAACCAATGTGAAAGTGCAGCAGGCGTAGCATGCCGATACGTCCGGCTTCCTGAAGACGACGAATAACCTCGAGGATCTCGGTCGTCGTCAAGCCAAATTTCGCCGCCTCGCCGCCGCTTTTTTCCCACTTTCCGGAGCCTTTTGAATACAATTTGACGCGAACGCCGATGGTCGGGAGTTCGGCGTCAGCGTTTTCTTTTGTAGTTTTTTCGGTAATGTCGAGCGTGTGGTCGAGCTCGCTGAGCTTTTCAATGACGATGACGACATTCTTACCCGACGAAGCTCCCGCAAAGGCAAGCTGTATAAAATCGCGATCCTTAAAACCATTTAGAACAAGTAAGCTGTCCTTTGCCTGTTCAAGACCTAGAGCGGCGTAGAGCTCAGCTTTCGAGCCAGCTTCGAGGCCGAAATTGTAACGAGTTCCTTCGCGCAGATATTCCTCAATGACGGCGCGGTTAGAATTGACCTTCATCGGGAAGACGCACAAGTGGCCGCCTTCGTATTCAAATTCTTTAATAGATTTGCGGAATGCGGCCTGAAGTTTTCGGATCTGGCCAAAGAGCAGTTGCGGGAATCGCAGCAGAATAGGCGTATTGACTCCGCGTTTGCGCAGGTCGTCGATGATCTCCTTAACGTCGGCCGTCAAATTATCGTTTTCCGGCGCCCTAACAATTAGATTTCCTTTGCGGTTGACGCCAAAATAATCGGCTCCCCAGTTATCTATTCCGTAAGTTTCGATACTCTGATCTATTACAGCGCTCAATTTGCGAAGCTCCTGAACATAAAGTCGGAATTTAACATCATGTGATAAAAACCTATAGTTTAGTAAAAATTTTACAAAAAATAAACATACCTGGCAAAAAAACTTTCCGGCCGCGAAATGACCGCGGTTTCCCGGCGATTTTCTTTGTCATATTCCTTGCATTAATTGGAGTTTAGGAAAACGGCCCAAACGCCAAAATATCTTGTCAAAATATTGGTGCCAAAAAATGTCACTTCAGGAGTGCAAACAAGTAATCAAGAGGTGCAAAAGCTTATGAATAAGAACCAACGCGGATTTTCGATAATTGAGTTGCTGATCGTTGTCGTGATCATTGGAACTATTGCGACACTTGCCGTTCCCGCCCTGCGGAAGGGTGTCAGGGCGGCTGAGAACGGAAACACGTTTGCATCCCTGCGAACCGTCGCCTCGACACAGGTTAATTATTTCTCGCAAACCAACCGGTTTGGCCGCCTTTCAGAGATCAATAACCTGCTTTCGAATATTTTGGGCACTCCGTCAGGCAACGATATTAACCTCGGTAATTTTGTGCTGTGTATGACACCGCCCGTAACAACGGACGCCGAGCTTAGAGGCGGATATACGATCACAGCGACTCGCAACGTAGCCGGCGAAGGTGTTACCTACATTTACGAACTGACGCAAACGGGCGAGATACGCCAAATATCTCCGGTTTCTGGTCTATAACCACCGCCTCTAACTCACTCTCAATAAAACCATCCTGCCCCGATAGGTGACAAACCATGAATGTCTTCGAAGAGCTGATCGTTGAGTTAAAGCAAGAAAATCTACTCGAAAGTACTGTCATTGACCGTGAACACGCAGACAGTGTCGATGAATATCACCTAGATGTTACGGAAGTGCCAAAGGTGAGATTCGCATCAAGCGAAGCCTTTGAAGTCGAAGACAATTCCGCAGTTCAGGAATCTTTCTCTTCAGGGACAGCGTTTGCGATTGAAACTGTCGAGCCTAGAAGCATTGCCAGCGAGCCCGATGAAATTCAACCATTATCTGCTCTCGACGCGAATCAGTTACAAAAACCCAGAAACGGAAAGGAATTCTACAAGCGGCGGGCAGTTGATGAGATTGCTCATCTTCAGATGGTCGAGCACGTTTTAACGGGTATCGAGCGCGAATATCTAAAGGTCGTGCCAAATCCTTATGACGATTTCGGCGTCAAAAAAACTCGGCATGCTTTTCTGCAAATTACCGACAATGAAAATTCTTCCGGTCACGCCCAAGCCGAGTTTAAGATGATGCAGGAGACCGAAGCGTGGTGTTCGGTGCTGGCGGACCGCGATAAAAAAATTGAGGTCTTGAGTTTTCGGCAGTATTGCGAGAATTCGCGTCCGTCTCTTTCGTCTCAGGCTTTACTATCGCTCGCCCGATTTTACCGGAATCTGCCGTATTCGGAATCGGTCCGTGCCAAGTTTGATTTCACGTTCACCCGAACACGAGCGTCGCTCTTGCCTCTTTATTCGCGACGAGTCGCTCACGCACATAAACACGCTTTATAACGAATGGTCAAGCATAGCCCTATACAACACCGAGGACGACGAATCAAAGGTTTTGCTGACGGCACTGAGTTTTGACGATCTGGCCATCGAGGCCGAAAACGCCGGCAGTTTTGACCAGTTGATCGAAAGTGAATTCTTTAGCCGCCTGCGCCTTTTCAAGGAGAGCATAAGCGAGTTGTTCTATGCCCCAAACGCACAACCGCCGCGATCGACGCCAATGTCCGCATCGGCAACCCCTATGTTTCGCTGATAGACCGCGAACATCAAAAGATGGATGCAAATAGCATCCAGACCAAGTACGGTGATCTGCACGACAGCGAAATATCAACCGCGACCGCACGCACCCTGGAACTCGTCGATCTGCTCCGCGAACACCCGTCCGCTCTCGAATCGATCGACATCGTCGAAGACGGGGCCGAGGTCGCGGAGGCTAAGGTTCTCGCACCCGTCGCCGCAGTGAAAAAGAAAAAGGTGCCGAAGATCCAAAGGATTCGCTCGCAGTTTTTTGACAATATCGCAGACAAAGCATCATAGGTCAATAAATGGGTTTTCTTTTTCGCGTTCCTGCTTATCACTCTTTCGGTCGGTGTCTATTTCTGGGGAAACTATTATGTTTGCGAAGACGCCACGACGACCGGTGTAAACACGGTCGAGGTCGAAAGCGCAGTTTTGAAAGAACATATCAATACCGTGAGAATGAGCGGCGAAAATTTTTATTCAATGCTGGGGCCGTCATGGGACAGTTTGCCAAAGGAGAAGAGGCAGGAATTCCTGCAAAAACTCTATCAATACGCGAGCGAAAAGGGATGCAAGCAGGTCAGCCTGATCAATAAAGCCGGCAAAATCGCCGGTTACGCCTCAGCCATGCGACTCGACGTCACTATGCCTTAGTTGTTCAAACTGTCTTTGCCGGATTCGGCCATAGAGGGCAAAAGAGATGTACGTCCGACGGGCCTTTAACTGAGGTACGGCCAACCTAAAGGCGGGAATTTCGAAACTGTTTTTTAGCTCTTTCAAGGGGCAGCGGTTAACCCTCCAAATCTCTCAAATATAGAAGCAACTCCCATGAATTATCCACAAAAAGGCAGTAGATTTGAAAACGACCGCCGCGGGGCGACGCGTCATATTGCAAACTTAAAGGCGCCGGTTCTTATTACGGCGACCTGTATCGGTGCAGACAACAGAGAACAGTGTCTGTTTTTGCAGGGACGGATTGTCGACGTCAGTTTAACCGGCGAGGCGTTGCCCTGATCATATCGTGCGAGGATCGGCCGGAACTTGAAAGTTTGGGAAACGAGTGGGTAATGCATCTTTTGTTCCCATTGCCAAGTGAAGCGATCGGCGTCCTTTGGGTCGAGCTCGATCACTTTTGTGTAATCGGCAATGGCTCCGTCGGGGTCACCGTCTTTTTGCCGATCGACCGCACGGTTGAAGAAATCATCCGCCGTCTCCAGCGCGAACGAAGCGGAAACCGCAAATACAAATACAAGCAATAGAAATAAAATTGAGCGTCGCATAACAGCCTCCGTGTAGCTAAGTTGAAATAAATGTCTATTCGAGGCAGATTTTCGCAAGAATTTTGTCTAACTTGACGGCCAGCTACAGCAAGTTGTTCCCCTGAAACAATTTTACCCGCCATACAGTATAATTACACCTATGAAAAAACCGTCTTTCGCTCGTGTTGCAGCCGGTGTTTTGCTGTTGCAATCATTTATTTTACCGGCCGCATTGTTTGCCCAGGATACGAAACCGGCCGATGTAAACGCCGCCATTCGCAAAGAGGGAATGGAGAACTCACGGATTATGAACACGCTTCATTACTTCACCGATCTTTACGGTCCGCGTCTGACCGGCTCGCCAAATCACGTTAACGCCGCAAAATGGGCGGCGCGCGAAATGCAGTCGTGGGGATTTGACAGCGCGACGCTTGAGCCTTGGGAATTTGGGCATCCGGGCTGGGTCAACGAACGCAACACCGGCCTGATGCTGACGCCTGTCCAGGACACGCTGACATACGAGGTGCTGGCGTGGACGCCTTCGACCAAAGGCGTGGTCACGTCCGACGCGGTGCATATCGTCATCCCGCAGGTTCCTTCGGCGGATAACAAAGCGGTCATGCAAAACGCTACGCAGGAAGAACTTAGCTCTTATTTTGAGACTGTCAAAGGACAGATCAACGGCAAGATCGTGCTCGTCGGCAAAGCCGCCGTCGTTCCGGTGACCATTATTGATTCGCCAAAGCGGCTGGAAGATGAGGCGCTCAAAAAGCGGTATGATCCTGGCAATCTTACGCCGCAGGGTCAGGGTCAGGGTCGCGGTTCGGGTCAGCCGTCAGCCGCGGGGCGGGCAGGAGCTTTGACAAATGCCCAGATCAACGAACAGCTCGATGCGTTCCTCGTCGCAAATAATGTTGCTCTTCGAATTAATGACGCGGCGATGGATCACGGGCTGGTGCGGGCGTTTAATAACCGCACATTCGATCTGACAAAGGTGGTGCCGACCGTCGTTCTGCGAAACGACGATTTTGGCCGTATCACGCGGTTGTTGGCAGACAAAACGCCTGTCAGGCTCGAATTCGATATCCGCAACCGCTCGGTGCCCGACGGCGTCACGAGCTACAACCTCGTCGGCGAGATATTTGGGTCGGATAAAAAAGATGAGGTTATTATGCTGGGCGGGCATCTCGATTCGTGGCACTCCGCGACTGGTGCGACCGACAACGCCATCGGCTGTGCGACCATGATGGAAGCGGCTCGCATACTCAAAGCGATCGGCGTCAAACCGCGCCGAACGATCCGGGTGGCTTGCTGGAGCGGCGAAGAAGAGGGATTGCTCGGCTCACAGGCATACGTCAAAAGACACTTTGGCTCGGCCGAAACCCCGGGGCCTGAGTTTGACAAATTTAACGCCTATTTCAACATCGATAGCGGTACCGGACGGGCGCGCGGGATGAGCGTGTTTGGACCGCCTGAAGCGGCGAAAGTTCTTCGCGAAGCTTTGGCGCCCTTCGCCGATCTTGGTGTCGCCGGCGCGGTCGCGTCTAAATCCCGCTCGCTCGGCGGTTCGGATAATGGTTCATTCTCGCAGGCCGGTCTGCCCGGGATCAGTGTCCAACAGGATCCTATCGAGTATTTCACCACGACGTGGCACACCAATCTCGACACATACGAACGCGTCATCGAAGCGGACGTAAAGTCGTCAGCCATTGTCATCGCCGCCGCTGTTTACGCGCTGGCGATGCGCGACGAAATGCTGCCGCGTTTCAAATCCGGCGAAATGCCGCCGCTGCCGGGAGCTCCTCCATCGCCAACGCCAAAACCGTAATGAAATAGCGGCGAATGACGCGGATCTCACGAATTCATTTTGATCCCATTCGTGAGATTCGCGTTATTGCGGCAAAAATTCTTCTCTTGAAGGGCAGAGGTCAGCCAATACACATTCGCTGCATCGAGGCCGGCGGGCAATACATACCTGTCGGCCGTGAAATATCATCCAGTGCGGGAACATTACCCAATACTTTTTTGGAATTAGCTTGGCGAGATCACGCTCGATCTTTTCGGGCGTGTTGTTATCGGTGAGGCCCAGCCGCTGCGACAAACGCGAGACATGCGTATCGACCACGACGCCCGCAGCAAGACCGAAAGCATTGCCAAGCACAACATTGGCAGTCTTTCTCGCCACACCGCCAAGTGTTAAAAGCTCATCCATTGTACGCGGTACCTCGCCGCCATATACCTCGATCATGCGTTTGCAGGCGGCCTGTATATTTTTTGCTTTATTGCGAAAGAAACCGGTCGAGTGAATATCTTTCTCCAGTTCCTGCTGCGAAACACCTAGAAAATCCGCCGGTCCGCGGTATTTGCGAAACAAGCTAGCCGTGACAATATTGACGCGGACATCGGTACATTGGGCAGAGAGAATTGTAGCGATCAAAAGCTCAAACGGCGTCGTATGAACAAGCGCACAATGAGCGTCGGGGTACGCCTTTTTCAACCGCTTGATTATCTCATTCGCTCTTTCCTTTTTGTTAGCGATCATAGCGCCAAGGCTAAAAAAGAACGGGTAAAAATGCAAATTCGAGATGGTTTAGATAAGATATTCACCACAGAGTCACAGAGAACACAGAGACAAGAAAAAATTAAAACTCTGTTTTCTCTGTGACTCTATGATGAATATCTGATGAACGTTCCATTACTTGATCTAAAAGAACAAAATGACTGTCTTCGGCCCGAAATCGAGGCGGCGCTTGGGCGGGTGCTCGACACTAAGGGCTTTATTCTCGGCGGAGAAGTAGCGGAGCTTGAAAAAGAACTTGCGGCCTACTGCGGCGTCAAATATGCCATCGGCTGTGCGTCCGGCAGTGATGCAATATTGCTTGCCCTGATGGCTCTCGACGTCGCACCCGGCGACGAGGTGATTACGACGCCATATAGCTTTTTTGCAACCGTCAGCGCGATCACCCGGCTCGGAGCAATACCGGTTTTTGTCGATATTGATCCGGTCACGTACAATCTCGATATCGGGCAGATCGAGCCAAAGATCACGTCGCGGACAAAGGCCATTGAGCCGGTTCATCTGTACGGACAATGTGCGGATATGGCGGCCTTAAACGTAATTAGCGAGAAACACGGCATACCTCTTGTCGAGGACGCGGCACAAGCGATAGGCGCCGAGGAAAATAACCTTCCGGCTGGGGCGATGAGTGCTATCGGCTGTTTTAGCTTTTATCCTACGAAAAATCTCGGCGGTATGGGCGATGGCGGTTTTGTGACGACTAATGACGACGCTTTGGCAAAAAAGCTGCTTGCGCTTCGTGTTCATGGTTCCGAAGAAAAGTATTATCACAAATACGTCGGGTTAAATTCGCGGCTCGATGGATTTCAAGGCGCGGTTTTGCGGGTAAAATTGCCGCATCTTGATGGCTGGACAGACCGGCGCCGCGCAAACGCCGATAATTACCGACGCCTTTTTACCGATCTCGGCCTTAGTGAGCAGATCGGGTTACCCGTTGAGCGTAAGAACGCTAAACACATTTATAACCAATATGTTATCCGCGTTCCTAACCACCGCGACGAGCTTCGGGCGTATCTGACGGAAAAAGGAATCGGGACCGATGTTTATTATCCGGTGCCGCTCCATTTGCAGGAATGCTTTGCGTATCTGGGCCATAAACCGGGCGATATGCCGGAAGCCGAAAAAGCCGCCCTCGAAACGCTGGCGTTGCCGATATATCCCGAATTGCGGTCCGATCAGCGGGCCTATGTCGCCGAAAATATCGCTGAATTTTTTGAGCAGAAAGTCTGAACCTCGGATGCAAGATCTTGTCGTTTTAGATTCAAAAAAACTGAACGTAAGGATCGCGCTTGTAGTAGCTATCGTTGCGGCAGTTGTGTTTGGCTGGTTTTCGATCCGTTGGCAGCTCGGCGATATGTTCGCCAATCTGACGCGAACAGACGACGAAAATGCGGCCGGAATAGCTGACGCCGCAATAGATTTGGCGTCGGCGGATCCGTCCGCGTATTGGTTTAAGGCACTCGCCGGAAGCGACTCGGCCGTTACAATTCCATTGCTTGAACAATTAGTTCGCACAGCGCCGAATGATTACCGATGGCGTATCGAACTAGGCCGTGCGTATGAACAAGACGGCCTAACCGACCGGGCCGAAAGCCAGCTAGAAAAAGCAGTCGAATTGGCGCCGTCATACGCCACGGCTCACTGGCATCTTGGCAATTTCTATCTTCGCCGTGAACGCAATGACGAGGCCATCGCTGAACTTAAAAAGGCGACTGAAAACAACCACATTTATCGCGATCAGGTTTTTTCACTAGTCTGGGATCAGTTTAATAGGGATCCCGGGCAAGTTGAGAATGTGGCAGGTGATGAGCCGGATTCACTTGCTCGTGTGGCGTATTTTTTTGCGTCGCACGGGAATGCGGAAGATTCGCTTCGAAACTGGAATAAGTTGAGCGACGGGGACAAAGCGATCAATACTTTGATCGCAAAAAGTATAGCCGAGGGGCTGTATATCCAACGACATTTTCCTCAATCACTGGAATTTACACGCCAGCTTGGTATCGACACTGACGCTCACCCCGAAACTGTGACTAATCCATCTTTTGAAAGAGCCTTGAGCGAATCGGGCGATTCGCGATTTGGCTGGCAAATTTTTCGTAATGACTCAAAGATAGATATTGCCGTAGACAACAAAGTAAGGCACGAGGGAAGTCGGAGCTTAAGGGTTTTATTCCGCAGTTACGGAAGGGCGGAACTTGCCAACATTTTGCAAACCATTGTGGTCGTGCCTAATAAGAAATATCGTTTAAGTTTTTGGATCCGAACGGAAAACCTAAAGAGCGGCGGTCCGCCGGCGATGGATGTCGTTGATGCCAACGATGGGAAATTGATTGTAAAGTCGAAACCGTTCCCGTCGGGAACAAACGATTGGCAGGAGATGGCCGTTGAATTTATCACCCCTGAGAATTGCAATGGTATAAGTATCAGAACCTCCCGTTCATTTTGCGGCGATGATTGTCCGATATCCGGCACATTCTGGTCCGACAATTTTGCGATTAGTCGACAGTAAGAAGCCGAGGTCGGAAGTCAGATTCGGAACTCGGAACTCGGAACTAGTTCGAATGTCTCATTTGAATAAACTTTCATTTTTTTTAATATGCGCGACCGTTATTTTTACCACGCTCGCCTACGGTACCGTGCACCAGCCGGTACTCGCGATTTTCTATTTATTGATCGCAGGTATGGCCGTTTTGTGGGCAGCGGATTGTCTCGCGAATGGAGTGTTTCGCTTTAGCCGGAACGTTTTGCAAATTCCGTTGTTGCTGCTCGGTGTTTATGCGTCAATACAAATTATTCCATTCGGGACATTTTCTGAATCTGCCGGTGTTTCGGCCATTCCGCGAACGATCTCCGTCGAACCGTTCGCCACTCAGGTAACCGCTCTCCATATCTTCGCGCTCTGCACTTTTTTTGCTTTGGTTCTCGTTTATCTGGAAAGCGCCGCCCGTCTGAGACGCATCGTGACAGTAATTACAGTTTTTGGCTTTATCTACGGGTTTTACGCGATCCTGCAAATGGTTTTGAGCCCAGATAAAATATACGGCGTTTATAAGCCACAGTCTGCGGTGCCGTTCGGTTCGTTTGTCAACCGGCACGACTTTGCAGCGATCATGGAAATGGCGCTGAGCATACCGCTCGGCATGATCTTTTCCGGATCCGTTGTCCGTGACAAACGTCTGCTTTATATAGTTGCGATAGCTTTGATGGGCAGCTCATTGTTATTGAGCGGCTCGCGTGGTGGCCTGATCGCTCTGATCGCGGAGATAATGCTTTTGGTAATTTTGACCAGCCGCGCAAAGGGACGCAGAAATCTCGTTCTGAAAGCGGCGTTGTCAGTGGCTTTGGTGGCCGCAGCCGTCGGGGGAGCGATATTTGTTGGTGGCGACACTTCGCTTACACGCTTCTCTGATGCTGCCAGAGAAGACAACGTTTCGTCTAGCCGGACACAGATCTGGGGCGTCACGATAAAGGTGATCGCGGAAAATCTGCCGCTTGGCGCCGGTTTGGGTGCGTACGCACAGGCGTTTACAAAACACGACCCGACCAGCGGTTATGCGCGCGTAGAGCAGGCCCATAACGACTATCTCCAAGTGCTTGCTGATGCCGGAATTGTCGGCCTTATCATCGGTGCGTTATTTTTGTTTTGGTTTTTTCGCGAGGGACTTCGAAATGTTGCAAGCACTAACACATTCCGGCGGGGTATTGCCGTGGGAGCTTTCGCGGGATGCTTTGCGATCTTGGTTCACAGCCTGTTCGATTTCGTGCTTCACATCACAGCGATTTCCGTGATGTTCCTGACACTAATGACGATGCTGGTTGCTAGCGGTCGCAAATATCCAGACGATGTTGACGATTCTGTTCAACCGCCGTCAAAGCAGCGCCGCTCAGCAAGCGTCACATCCATTGACGAACGCTCACGTCCGCGAAAATGATCAAGCCGTAATTATTTGCCTGGTTTGGATGGCTTTATCAGACGTCCGATCAAGCCGACGATCCAAAAGATAACGCCGTGCGATACGTATAGGGCCGCGATCGCGAAAAGGGCGTATTGCGAATAGAACCAGACAAACATTGCGATTGCCGCGATGGCCATAACCAGGAAAAAGCCCTGACGTCCTTTCCCAGTAGTTTTCATACTCGTATATCGGATCGTACTGACCATTAATACCGCCAGAACGCCCAGGAGGCCGAATAACGCGTACGAATAATAATGTGCGGCAACAGTGCCATGCGAGCTGAGCGGTGCCGGTGAGAAATGCACAATGGCGGCGAGAAGACCTCCGGCAGGCGGTATCGGTAGCCCGACAAAAGCTTTCTTGTCAACCTTTACGGCTCCTTCGAGCAGGACGTGAGGCCGCGTGGCCTGCAGGTTAAATCTCGCAAGCCGGAAGGCTCCGCACATAAGATACGCGAAAAGCAAAAAGACACCCAGGTTGTGGCCGGGGCTGTTTTCCGTAAAAGTCGGTCCGATCGCCCAGGCGTACATTAGCGCCGTTGGAGCGATGCCAAATGTCAGCACATCCGCCAGCGAATCAAACTGCACCCCGATCTCGGTCGCTGTCCGCGTGGCACGGGCAATACGCCCGTCAATCGTATCAAACAAGATAGCAAGACCGATTGCTAGTCCGGCACTGTTAAAATAACTCGCAGCCAGTTCAGGGTTTGTCGCCGAGACTGAAAATCCACGGATCGACGACAAGATCGCAAGGTAGCCCATCGCCACGTTTGCCGCAGTAAAGAGCGTCGGAATCACGTATAATCCTTTCTTAATTCCGCGGTGAGGTGGTTTGATATTTTCGTCTTCACCCATAAGAAGATTAGTTAAAAGTGCAAAGCTAAAAGTGAAAAGTAAAAGACGAAAAAGAATTTTTCACTTTTAGCTTTTAGCTTTTAACTTCCCAATGATCGTTTCCCCGCCTATAACGCGGTCACCGACTTTAACGGCGATCTCGACATTCGCGGGCATCAGGATATCGGTTCGCGAGCCAAACTTGATCAGCCCGAATTTTTGCCCGCGTTCAAGATTATCACCCGCCTTGGGCCAGCAGACAATCCGCCGGGCGAGAATTCCCGCGATCTGCGTGACGGTCACGGTCACTTCGTCGCCCTCGATAACCAGCGAATTCCGCTCGTTTATAAGACTGGCATTGTCGTTCGTCGCGGGCATTTTCTTGCCTTCGATGTATGTAATGTTGTCGATCTTGCCCGTGATCGGCGAGCGGTTGATATGAACGTCGAGCGGCGAGAGGAAAACGCTGACGAGCTTGCTGTCGGGAGTTTCGTCGATCCGCGTGACACGCCCGTCGGCAGCTGAAATTATGAGTCCGGCACCTGCCGGAGTAACGCGCGTCGGATCGCGAAAGAAAAAGGCCATAAACGCCGCGACCGCGACAAATATCACGACCGGGACCCAAAACAAAAACAACGCAAATCCCAAAGCGATAAACAACGGGACGAGCACGAACGGAATTCCATCTTTTACCATAAGCAGAAATTTGTAGCCAGTAGCCAGTAGCCAATAGCCAGTAGTCAGTAGCGATGGCGTTAATTGCTTCGTTCCGCTGACTCTAAACCAATGCTCAATACTAACGGAGTCCAAAGTCCAAAGTCCAAACCCCAAAGTTCCAAACTCAGGTTCAAAGTGCGGGAGCAAACAACGGTCTTTACTTTGCGTCTTTGCTCCTTTGCGACTTTACGTTAAAAATCCTCGAGAACAAAAAAGCCCGGCGTATCCAAACACCGGGCAAAAGAGGAGGATCGTATGAAGAAACTTTAGCCGCTAACGGGAAAATCCTTTGCGTAGCTGTACGCACACCAGGCGGCGAAAAGATGGATAACCCACCCTAATAAACCCGCCGATCCGATCCACGAAAATCCAGTCAGTAAAATCCAAATTATTCCAATAATAATTCTTCCGTTATAAATCTGCCCAAGCCCCGGAATCAGTAAACTCAATATGCCAGCCAGTATAGGTTCTCTCATAGTTGCCAATGTGCCTCCACAGTTTGTAATACGGAACGCCGCGATTTTTGTTCAAAAAATTCTTTACTCTGAGGTGAAAAAAGGAACGAAGGTCAGATGACAATGGCGAACCGGTGGATCTACAGATAAGAATGCAAGATGTTTGTGATTTTAAAATGTGCAGCCGCTAAATAGTTCAGAGCAAAGGGTTTGCCGGTGAAATTGAGACAGAGGCGATAAAAACAGCAAAAAAAATGTCGAAAAACGTCAAAAAACGGCTCAAAAATGCTCAAAAACGAGCAAATTGGCAAACATGTAAACGGCGACGGGATTTGCGCGGACGCTGGGTCGCACTTTACGTCACAATGAATCCGAGGGGCGAGATCAGCATGAGCCGCCTGACGTATGACACCCAAAATGACGGCGAACGCCAGCATCTGACCGACAAATGCGAAAAGTACGAAACCGACATCAACACCGCCGTCTATTCGCTCTATAACCTCACCCCGGACGAGATAAAACTAGTCGAAAATGCGTAGTTTTCAGCCTCGTTTCGAGGCTTTCCCGCAGGGTGCATAGCCACGACCCTTTAGGGCGTGGTCATAATTCGCATTAGACCGACGAGGGCGTTTTAACGTCCTTACCTCATTTGGCTTAAGCCACTAAAATTAAGAACGTTGAAACGCCCTTTAACAATTTCTTCGATCCCAACCACGCCGTGAACGGACGTGGCTATGTGCCGCTATCGCGGAAAGCCGACTAAAGCCGCCTTGGGTAAACGGAAAAGCGATTTCCGGATAAATAAATGCGAAAATACGAAACCGATATCAACTCGGTCGCTCCCGGTTCGGACAAACGCCCTTGCGTATTTGATTCAGCGTTCAAAAACCTGGAGGAGTAGGAACTGCGTTCCAAAGAAGAGGGCGACGCCAGCGAAAATTGACAGCGAGACGAGTGGGCTTTTGCCGCTGTGGTGGTTGATCTCGGGGATCAGATCGCTGGCCGCGACATAGAGCGTGACTCCGCCGGCGACGGGCATGGCGTAGGCGACGGCGTTGTCGGCGCTCGTGCCGATCAGGTAGAACACAAACACGCCCATGAGCGTCATAAACCCGATCAGCGTGGTCGCGAACATTACCTGGCGAAAGCCTTTGCCAGCCGCCATGACCATCGAGCCGATGGTGAAGCCTTCGGGAAATTTGTGCAGAAAGACCGCGAGGAAAACGAGCAGCCCAAATTTTAGATCGATCTGTGAGGCCGCAGCGATCGAAACTCCGTCAAAAAACGTGTGGACGAGCAGCCCTCCAACCGCCGTATAA
>JBDSCV010000267.1:0-3161 GCA_039920905.1 Pyrinomonadaceae bacterium | reverse complement strand
TTCTGGGGCTTTGCCAAAATTCGCTTGGTGAAGTTTCGCGGCATGCGAAAATCCACCTTCTACTTGCACCTTAAAGAATGTGAGTTTAGATTCAATTATAGAAATCAAAATCTATACTCTATTCTATTGAAAATTATCATAGATCCGAGCGTTAACTAGTCATGACCCATCAAGTATTTTGCACTTGATCTGACGGCCAATAAGACGGCTGAGTTAACGGGATTGACGCATAAAACGGTCAATCAGATCTATTTGAAAATTCGTCAGCGCCTAGCCGAAGAGTCGCAGCGGCAGTCACCATTTTCCGGTGAGGTCGAAGTCGACGAAAGCTACTTCGGTGCCAAACGGGTCAAAGGCAAACGAGGCCGTGGAGCCGGTGGCAAAACGATCGTCTTCGGCATCTACAAACGAAACGGAAAAGTGTTCACCGAGATCGTTCCGGATGTTCAGAGAAAAACGCTTCAGGCCATTATTCGCGGGCATGTCAGCGTCGAAACCGTTATTCACTCGGATCACTGGCGCGGCTACAACGGACTCGTCGACATAGGTTACCCGAAACACTTTCGGGTCAATCATTCAGCCAACGAATTTGCCAACGAAATTTCAAATATAAACGGCATCGAAAGCTTTTGGTCATTCGCCAAAAGACGGTTACTAAAATTCAACGGAGTTAAGAAGGAGACGTTTCATCTGCACCTAAAAGAATGCGAGTTCAGGTTCAATCACCCTAACAGTAACCTTTATAAACTTCTTTTGACCCTGTTGAGAATTTCTCCTATCTAATTGGCTTAACTACCATAGACCCTAACATAATAAAGTGATTATCGACAAGTGTTTTTTAATCTTCAGTGTGTTTACGCATGTAGCTTAGTTGATTTGTGAATTGTTATATTTCGTTGCCTACAACTAGGCCAAAATGCTACTATTTTTATAGTCGGCAGCGTTCGCCGGTGACCATTTAAATTTAATTTTAACATCGCCAACTAATCCTCGTGACGGTCTAGCACGCGTGTCTTGTAAATGAAGCATCATCTTTTTTCGGATAGTTCAACCGGGCTGAATTTTGTCGCGATAGGCGGCGGGAACGGCCTTTCGACTTTGCTATCCGGGCTAAAGCGGTTTGTTCACGCCCGTGAAACCGAGCCGATCTGGCTTGAGAATCTTTCGGCGATCGTCGCTGTAACGGATGACGGCGGAAGTTCGGGACGGCTGCGTGATGAGCTGCAAATGCTGCCGCCGGGTGATATTCGCAATTGCATGGTGGCTCTGTCGGAAGATTCGCGTTTGCTGGCACGGCTTTTTCAGCACCGTTTCAGCGGCGAAGGCGATCTTGGCGGGCATAATTTCGGCAACTTATTTCTTGCTGCTTTGACCGAGGTAACAGGTGATTTTGCCGAAGCGGTAAGGCTGTCGTCTGAGATCCTCGCCAGCAAGGGCCATATTTATCCGGCGACTGTTTCGGACGTGCGGCTCGCTGCCGAACTGGCGGACGGCACGACCGTGCATGGCGAAACAAGGATCGCTCAGGTCGGAGGCGCGATAAAACGCCTTTACCTCGAACCGCAAGGCTGCAAACCGATGCCCGAAACTCTTGCGGCCATCGAAGAAGCGAATATCATTACGATGGGACCGGGCTCGCTTTTTACAAGCCTCTTGCCGCCGATCCTCGTTGACGGCGTAGCAGATGCCATTGCCGCTTCGCAGGCCGTCAAGATATTTGTTTGCAATCTGATGACCCAACCGGGTGAAACCGACGGGATGTCCGCGCGGCGGCATCTTGAGATCGTCAGAGAGTATGCTTCGCAGATAGATTTTGATTATGTGGTCGTCAATAACCGGCCGATCAGCGACCAGCAACTCGACAAATACGCAGGCCTTGGCGCAGAGCAGATCGGCGTTCACGGGTCGATCTCACCTGAGACGATCGAAGGCGCCGAGATCGTTTATGGTAATCTATTGGACGATGGCGAGAAAGTCCGGCATCACCACGAAAAGCTGGCCCAAGTGCTGCTGTTATGTGCTTTGCAGCCGAGGCGGCATAGTTTAGAGAGTTTGCAGAGTTTGGCGAGTTGACCGGATCAGAAAATGCATCATCGTTGAGGCTCGGACTTCGCAAACTCTGCAACTCTTTAAACTCCATCAACGGAAGTGAATACTGATCTCAACATTCTAATAATGGCCGCCGGCCTCGGTATGCGGATGAAGTCGAACCTTGCCAAGGTGCTGCACAAACTGGATGGCCGGCCGCTTATCAATCACGTTTGCGAGACGGCTCTGGAACTTGGCCCGCGAAAGATTTATGTCGTTGTTGGCCATCAGGCGGAGGATGTGCAAACGGTTGTTTTGAATGAGGTCGCTACCGGAGTGGCTGCGTTTGCTTTGCAAAAACAGCAACTGGGAACCGGCGATGCGGTCAATGCGGCGCGTGAACTTTTGGAACATCAAGATTCGACTCTCCTTGTTCTATCGGGCGACGTGCCGATGATAACTGCGGAGACTTTATCGGCGTTGGTTCAAATTCATCGCGACTATCGCGGTCGCGGAGCGGCATGTGCCGTCCTGACCGTAAGGCTAAAAGATCCTAACGGTTACGGGCGCGTGGTTCGAGACGAAAACGGATCCTTCGACCGTATCGTCGAGCAAAAAGATGCAAACGATGAGGAAAAGCAGATCGACGAGATCAACTCTGGCATCTATTGTTTTGATACAAAAAAACTGTATGCCGCGCTTTCGCAGGTCAAAAACGACAACGCTCAGGGCGAATACTATCTGACCGATGTCCCGCGTATTTTGCGTGAGCAGGGCGACGATGTCGCTATTCTTCAATGCAGCGATCCGTGTGAGGTCGAGGGCGTCAACGACCGGCGGCAGCTTGCCGATATGGAGAAAGTTATTCGGCGCCGGACCGTCTCGCGTCTAATGCTCGAAAGCGGCGTGACCTTTATCGACCCCAAATCAGCATATATCAGCGCCCGCGCCGTAATCGGCCGCGACACGGTTATACATCCATCTGTGACTGTCGAGGGCGAGAGTGGGATCGGCGAAGGCTGTATCATACGCTCCGGCACACGCATACATTTCTCAAAGGTCGGTAATGGCGTTGAGATCCGTGACAATTGCCTGATCCGCGATTCGGAGATCGGCGACGAATGCACCATCGG